>JBCCXG010000127.1:0-11758 GCA_039191945.1 Bacteroidota bacterium | reverse complement strand
CTCGAAGTCGTCAATGTAGGAAGTACCCGTACCTTGAACGATATTCGAAGTCCCCGGCACCAACTGCGCGATCTCGCCGCTGAAGCTGATGTTGCTGGGTTCTTTGGTGCTGATCAAAGGCAAGGCGTCCACGATCTTGGTGATCAGCTGAGACTCCTCTTGCCAGTTGATGTTCATCCCGTACTTGGTGTTGCGAGTGGGTTCATCGCCAATCGCAAATCGCGTAATACCCCCTTGCCGTTCGTTGAGGTTGAGGATGGTGGCTCCGATATTGAAATTTTCATTTACCCGATAGTCGAAATGGGCACCGGTGAGCCATCTGGTTTGAAAGTTGAAGAGGTCGGCCTTCTCGTAAGACACCGTGATCTGCTGTCCGGAGTTGAGGATCGCGTCGTCACGAATCCTTACTTGTCCCAGGTTGTAGTCCACATCGTAGTGAAGGCCCTCCGTCAATATGGTACCGCCGGCCATGACGATGACAGACCCTTGGGAGATGTTGAAACCATTTAGCGGGATGATATTGGAAACCGTACCCTGGGAGCTACCCAAAATGACGTACTTATTCTGCGCCGAGACCTGCTCAGCATTGATGCGCGTCGTGCGATAGAGGGTGTCGTAAACGTATCGATTGATCAGCTCAGCCTCCGTCTGGGGGTCGAAGAAGCGCTCCATATTGCTTCCAAAGGGTTCGAGCACCGGGAAGAGAATATTCCCATTGCGGGTATCAATCGTCACCCCATCGACAAAGTCGAAGTTACCATCTCGTTGACGATCTCCATTTCGGTTGAGGGAGTCCAAACCCATGAGCTGCAGCAGAGGCACATCCTTGGTGATGCGTCCCTCGTGGATCGAGGGGTTGTCCTGGCCCGTCCGGTCGTCTTTGTAGTGGATCCGAAGAGAGAAACCTTCCTGCTGGATCTGCGTGGTGCGGAGGTTGTAGATGTTTTTCATCATCAGGTCCCATGTGGGCAGATTGGTAGCAATCCGGTTGGGTCGAAGCATTTTCAGGATGATGACCTGATCCCCTGGCCGACCCGGGTAGTCCTCGATCAATTCACCAACTTTGAAGATCTGTCCATTGAGTGAGTAGCTGTAAGCCACCGCGAGCACTTCATCATTCTGCAGCCTTCGCAGCAAAGAGATATATCCTAGTTTCTTGTTGACGACATACTCACTCGGGTCCAGTTTCCTGGCGCTGTTGACAATGACAAAGTCGGTTCCATCTTGCAAGTCGCGTCCCTCCAAGTCTGTTTTTAGATTGGCGGGATCCAATGTGCCCCCCCGCACGTTTTGAAAAAGGGTATTGGTTCCATTGTCTGCCTCCAGCCTTCCTGACAAGTCTATGAACGGATTATTCTGTTGAAATACATTTTTAGGATCTCCTTCAGCCAGGTCCATCAGTCCTACAAAGTTCCGTGTCGTCTCCGTATCATTTTGTCTATTCATGGTGTAAACATCCACCCGCTGAATATCCAGACCCGAAATGATTACCGGCAGGTTTCGATGCCACTGCTCATAATTGTCCCGGAAGAACTGACTGAGGAAGAAGTGCTTATTCTCATCGTAGCCCGAAGCAGGAATGTTGATGTTGTCGGCTGCATCTCGCTGACCTCCACGGTTGGAAGTAGAGTTGGTCACCCCTTGGCCACCCCCGACACTGATCACTTCACTCCGGCCTTGCGACCTCGAGGCTATACCCGTGACAAATAACTTACCGAATTGCAGCTGTGTCTTGATCCCAAAAAGGCTTTGCGCACCGGTCATGAGACTATTTTGAACGGACATGCTGACGTTACCGACCTCGATCTTTTTGATGATGTCCTCATCGAATCCGGTGTATTCGATCTTCATGTTGTTTTGAAAATCGAAAGTGTTGTTGTTATCAAAATTGAATGTTACCGCGAGCTTCTCCCCGATCTTACCGACCACATTGGTACTCAGCTGCATGTTGAAATTAAACCCTCCATTGCGCCGCCTATTTTGCGGCACCTGGGGGTTGTCCACGAACTGCCACAAGCCGCCGAAGTCCAGGTTGGCAAATCCAGTGGGTTGTATATCGATGTAGTCCCCACCGAAAATCCGGTCAAAAGCAGGACTGATGTACAACTTTGGGATCAGTCGCCTGCCACTCACGGCACTCTCCCCATCGAGGCCTGCAGACGCCTCCTGCCAAAACTGCCGATTGATCTGATTGGTGGTGTAGCGATCAAACTCGTCGAATGTCATGGAAGTAGCAGGACGGAAGTTTACTTCCGACAGATTTTCGTACACGGAGTAGCTTACGCCTCCGGTGTCATATTCCACCCTAAAGTCCAGATTTGAGGGATCTTTTAGCAGCAGCGGCGAGCGGCTCACGCGGTTAGAAAAGGGATCTCCAAATCGATAGGAAGGACGGTAGGTCGGCGTTTTTGACGGGACGTACTCTTCCTGCACCGAGTCTTGCCTCGTTGTGTCTTGCTGGAACAAGAAATTAGACATGACACTGCTATAGGCGCTTTGAGTTAGGCTAGACCACAGCAGGAATGTCAGGAAAACTATGTAGTGCCGTTTATTCAAAAAAAACTTAGCTGCTTAGGCTCTCTTGAGCGCCAATTTAATCAACTCTTCGAGTTTGATGTCGGGCCCGTATTCTTTGACTATTTGGTTAATCGTTTTTTCGGCGGTTGGCTTCGATATACCGAGCGTCATCAGGGCGGATAACGCCTCAGATAACATTGTATTGTCATTTTTAACAGGAATTTCCACTTCTCGGTCAAGTAATCCCTCTTTCTTCATTTTGTCCTTCAACTCCAATATGATTCTCTGCGCAGTCTTGAGGCCTAGTCCCTTGACACCTTGAATCGTGCGAACGTCATCGTGCAGTATAGCTCGTTGTATCTCTTCCGGTGATAGAGAGGACAGGATCATCAGTGCCGTGCTCGGTCCGACCCCATTGATCGAGACGAGGTCCAGGAAACGCTTTTTCTCAGATGGTTGAGAAAAACCATAGAGTGTATGCGCATCCTCCTTTACGTGGAAATGAGCGTGTAAGCTGACCTCTTCGAGTTCTTTGATTTCGCTGTAGGTCAAAAGCGAGATCTTCAACTCGTACCCGATGCCGTTGACATCCAATACGACATGCGTAGGGTGCTTCTCTGCGATTTTACCTCTGACAGATACGATCATGATGATAAGTTTTGCTCTCGATTCTGGGCATCGACTACTGCGATCGCTACCATATTGAATACGCCACGGACGCTCGTGCCTTGCTGCAGGACGTGGACTGACTTCTTCATCCCCATCAAAATGGGACCAATGGCTTCAGCTCCCCCAAGTTCCATGAGTAACTTGTATGCGATATTTCCAGAGGCTAGATCGGGAAACAAAAATGTGTTTGCGGTGGTCCCGGCGAGGGTGCTAAACGGATAGTTTTCTTGGAGGAGGTCCTTGTCGACAGCCACGTTGGCTTGAATGTCGCCATCGATCACCAAATCTGGCCAGCGCTCCCGAGCCAGCGCTACGGCCTTGGCCATTTTCTCCGGCACCTCTCCCTTGGCGGACCCAAAGTTGGAATATGATAGCGCGGCGATTCGAGGCTCGTGATCAAAAAACCTGACCACCCGGGAAGTCAAGCCGATGATATCGACCAATTCCTCCGCGGTGGGGTTGAGGTTGACTGAGGTGTCGGTAAGGAAGAAATTACCTTTGGAAGTCGACATGATATAAAGCCCCGCTACGCGGTTGACTCCGTCTGCCACACCGATGATCTGCAGTGCGGGTACGACGGTCTTGGGGTAGTCGTTGGAGAGGCCGGAGATCAATGCATCCGCTTCGCCTTGCTCCACCATCATCGAACCAAAGTAGTTACGACTTTGCAGCGACTTCCTCGCCATCTTTTGATTGATCCCCTTGCGCTGCCTCTTCTGGAAGTAGGCCTCGGCATATCGGTTGACCGTCTCTCTTTCTTCTTGCGGGTTGATAATTCGAACACCGTCCAGCTCCAAATGATGCTCCTCGATCATCCGCTCAATTTTCTCTCTGCGTCCCAACAAGATCGGTTCAGCGAGCCCTTCGTCTTTCACCATCTGGGCCGCTTGGAGGATGACTGGATCGTCAGCCTCGGCGAAAACGACACGCTTCGGATCTCTTTTGGCCATCTCCACGATCCTGGAGATCAACCGGGTATCACGGCCGATCCGCTCTTCCAGCTCCAAGTTATAAGCCGCCCAATCCTTGATTTGCATCCTGGCCACACCAGCATCCATGGCGGCCTTGGCTACAGCGGGCGATACTGCGGTAATGAGCCTAGGGTCGAAAGGCTTAGGAATTAAGTACTGCCGGCCAAATTTCAGCGAGCGCTCTCCATAGGCTTTGAGGACAACCTCCGGTACCGGTTGCTTGGCCAAGGATGCCAGCGACTGGACAGCCGCAAGTTTCATCTCCTCATTGATCGCTGTCGCCCTTACATCCAAGGCTCCGCGAAAAATGTAGGGAAAGCCCAACACATTGTTGACCTGATTGGGATGATCCGACCGGCCCGTCGCCATAATGATATCCGAGCGCGTACCCATTGCCAGGTCATAGTTGATCTCCGGGTCAGGATTTGCCAAGGCAAATACAATGGGATCGGGAGCCATGCTTTTGAGCATCTCGGGGGTCATGATATTGGCGATCGAGAGCCCGAGAAACATGTCAGCGTCCACGAGCGAATCCTCCAGGTTGTGCAGATCACGATCGGTGGCGAACTGTGCCTTGGAAGCGGGCAGGTTATCACGGTCCTTACGGATGACGCCCTTGCTATCGATCATGACAATATTTTCCCGTCGCGCACCCAAAGAAATGTACAGATTAGTACAGGCTACTGCCGCTCCACCAGCCCCACTGACGACGATCTTTATCTGATCGATTGGCTTACCATTTAACTCTAGGGCGCTGAGTAGAGCGGCACTCGAGATGATAGCTGTCCCGTGCTGGTCATCATGCATCACGGGGATATTCATCTGCTCCCGTAGTTCCGTCTCGATTTTGAAACTCTCAGGCGCCTTAATGTCTTCCAGATTGACACCCCCAAATGTGGGCTCCAGCGCCTTTACTATGGCAATAAACTTATCGGGATCGGTTTCATCGATCTCAATATCAAAGACGTCGATACCGGCAAACTTCTTGAACAGTACCCCCTTCCCTTCCATTACCGGCTTGGAGGCTTCGGGCCCAATATCACCCAAACCAAGGACCGCTGTACCGTTTGAGATGACCGCGACGAGGTTTCCCTTTGCGGTGTATTTATAGACATCTTCCTGGTTAGCGGCGATCGCGTTGCAGGGCTCCGCTACACCAGGCGAATAGGCCAACGCTAAATCGCGCTGACTGCTTAGAGGTTTTGTAGGCGCAACCTCAATTTTTCCAGCGGGCTTCAACTCATGAAAATCGAGCGCCTCGCTGGCTCTCAGTTTTGAACTCATTATTAGGGGCTATGTCAAATTGAAGAGATAAAGCTCCCGCTCATCCCCCCGGACTACTATTAAATGTAGCTAGAACGGCATCCACCTGCCGTATCCAATTTTTCTTGTCCGTACCAGGGGAGTACACATACCCCTCGATATAGTATATGGTTTGCTTTCCTTCATCCAGAATGGTGTAGCTGATGTAGGGTCCTCCACCGGAATTGTTGCTGATCTTCCAGAGGCTGCGATTCTTCACGGCGTACTGTCCGTTGAATGAGATTCGATCCTCGAAAACCTTGATGAACTCACCATCAATTTTTTGTCGCTCGATGTAGATATCGGGCTTTTCGGCATCTCTAAGGTACGTCTCTGTGATCTGATCCCTGAGCGCTGGCACATCATCAAACACCTCTGCCGATTTGTAGGGCTCTTGATAGATAAAGACATTGAGCTCTTTGTCTACCTCTAGAAAGCGGAGCCAGGAGAAATTGCGCAAGTTCTTGGCCAAATCCCAACCAAAGGGCACTTTGATAGAGACATCCTGGCTTTGTCTTATCGCCCGCTCTGCTTCCAACTCGCGGCTCTTAAACAGTTTTTCCTGGATGCGGGCCTGAGCAATGCCCTCGAAATAATTCTGTAATTGACCTTGATTCTTCTGGAGCTTGTCGATCAGCTGCTCTTCATCTTGACCAAATAGATACATCACCACTTGGCCCTTGGCAAACTCATCTTTATTGACCGTCATCCACAGGCTACTGTCCCTTTGAATTTTCTTCAACGACTGATTGGTGAAATATCCTCTCATCAGTCGACTTTCATCTGTCTTACTGTCGAGGGTCATCACAAAGATCATGTTGGAGGCCGTCTTCAAAAGATTGTTGAGCCGTTTCGGGTTCACCTTATTGACAGCGTACATGGGCTCGTCTTGCGGAAGGCCTTCCATGGGTGCTCGGAAGGTTTTTCTCAGCTGACTACCGAGACCGCCGCTCCAGTGCGTACTGTCAATGACCAAAATCATCTCACCGACCTCGCCGCTAGCAGCGGGCATCAGCTCCCGTTGTAATTGCTGGGCGGTCTCGCCGCAAGAGAACAAGAAAACGAGCAAAAGCGCCGGAAATGCTAATATTTTAGTCATCTGATCAACGGGTTTTGCCGCAAATCTATGGATTAATGAAGGGATGACAAGGAAGCTGTATCAATTGGCCCGGACCACCAAAGATTGACCGGGTTTGATTCGGCTGGAGGTGAGGTTATTCAATCGTTTGAGTTCCTCAATAGACACGTTATTTGCCTTGCTGATGTCCCATAAAGTATCACCTGACTCGACGGTATAAGTAGAGCCGGTAGCTACAGGTTTCCGGACCGGCACTGGCTTTACCTTCGGCGCTGTACTACCAGAGGAGGCATATAGATTCTTGGTCTGACTATTGTAAGCGGGAAGCACCCAGATATTGAGTCGCTGTCCCACTCGGATCATGTTCGATCTTAGATGATTCCACTCTTTGAGGTCTCTTATCCTCACGTGATACCGCTGAGCGATGGTGCCAAGGACGTCACCACTGCGTACACGATAAACGAGTCGCTGGCGACCATAGGTGCTGCCAGGCATATTCCTCGCCAGATAGTTGAGATGCTCCTTTCCTACTTTCGATGCTGTATCGTACAGGAATGAGCGCTGCGCGACAATGGTCTCCTTTAAGTCGCTTGGGACCCTCAACGAAAAGTTTTTAGTGCCTTCGGGTAATGCCCCACGTTTGATTTGCGGATTGAGCGCCAGCAAGTCATCAACACAAAGGTTCAGCTGGTCAGCGAAGGTCTCGAGATGAAAGTACTGACTCACCATCACCGTATCAAAATCTGGCAGGTACTGTTGCTGCACTGGGAACAGGTTGTGCAGATCGTAGTGATTCATCACATAGTTCATCGCCACAAATTGGGGTACATAGCTTCGGGTCTCCCTTGGCAGGTAGCGATAGACTTCCCAAAATGTCTTTTTATAACCACTTCTGCGAATCGCTTTTCGTACGTTACCCGGTCCGCAGTTGTAGGCCGCCAACGCTAACTCCCAGTTTCCAAACATGTTATACAAGTCTTTTAGGTGTCTGCACGCGGCGTCTGTGGCTTCATAGGGATCCATCCGATCGTCCACGTACCAGTCTCCCTTCAACCCATAGATGCGCCCGGTCGAGGAGATGAACTGCCACAGGCCCACGGCATTGGCCCGAGAAATCGCATTGGGCCGAAGTCCAGATTCTACGATGGCTAAGTATTTCAACTCATCAGGTAAATTGTACTTCGCCAGGTGCTCTTCGAAAATGGAAAAATAAATGTCCTTCTTCGAAACGATATCGCGCGTGTACTCCCGATTTCGGATTGTGAAATAATCAACAAAATCTTTGATCTTCTGATTGAAGTGCAGAGGGATAGTCGCCTCAAGACAGGACATTCGGTCCGCTATTTCTTCATAGCTGACATCCGGCACATAGTCATACCCATCGAAGGTCAGCTCCTGGCCATTTGCAGGTAAAACGGCTCCAAAAGCGACAAATACAAATCCTACTAGACGGTCTTTCAAACTACTCGACATCGTGGCGGCAAATTGCGTATGCGCGTAAATTACATATCTGCCACCTCTTTTGAAAAAGAAAGTAACTGAACCTCGTTAAAAGCGCTTGTCATTAGCTGAATACCGATGGGCATTCCGTCTAGGTCCTCACCTCTGGGGATGGACATCGCCGGAACACCTGCCAGAGAAGCTTGCACGGTGTAGAGATCGGCCAAATACATCTGCAGTGGATCTTGGGTATTCTCGCCCAGGGCAAATGCCGTGGTGGGCGTGGTGGGCGACAGCACAAAGTCACAATCCTCCAGCATCTGTAGTGTCTTTTCCTGGATGATCCGCCGCACCTTCTGCGCTTGCGTGAAGTAAGCGTCGTAATAGCTTGCTGACAGAACAAAAGTGCCCAACAAGATTCTTCTCAAGACCTCTTCGCCAAAGCCTTCGGTCCTGCTTTTCTTGTACATACTCTCAAGGTCTTTGCTGTTGCCTGAGCGGTAGCCATACCTGACGCCATCGTATCGTGACAAATTGGAACTGGCCTCTGCCGTCGTCAGGATGTAGTAGGTGGGCAAGATGTAGTCGAGATAGTTGAACGATACTGGCGTCACCTCGTGCCCCTCAGCCTTCATTTTTTCAATGAGTGAAAAAGAGGCCTCTTTGATCGCGGGTTCGAGAGAATTCGACTCAAGGATTTCCTGGATATAACCGATGCGATACTTTTTGTCGGTGGCTGGAAGTTCACTATAGGCCGGAACGGGCTCAGTGGACACCGTTGCATCGTACTCATCAGCTCCAGCGATGACTTCCAGCGTAAGCGCAGCATCCTCCACACTGTTTGACAATACGCCTATGATGTCAAAAGAACTGGCGTAAGCCACCAACCCATGGCGAGAGACGCGCGAGTAGGTGGGTTTAAGACCGTAGACCCCACAAAAGGCCGCAGGCTGCCGAACTGATCCTCCCGTGTCGGAGCCCAATGATATGTGGCACATGTCCATCTGTACTGCGACTGCAGATCCCCCAGATGACCCTCCAGGCACCCGGTTTTCGCCGGCGCCATTCACCACGGGCCCAAACGATGAATTTTCACAAGACGAACCCATGGCAAACTCGTCACAATTTTGTGTGCCTATGAGTATCGCATCTTCATCTAGCAGTCTTTGTACGGCGGTCGACGTGAATTGGGATCTAAAACCATTCAGGATTTGGCTTCCGCAAGAGAGCTCCTTGTCGGTTACGCAAAGCACATCCTTAACGCCAAAAACCAGTCCAGCCAATCGACCAGCAGTGCCTTTTTGCAGCTTCTGGTCTATCTCAGCGGCTGACTGACGCGCCTCGTCTTCAAAGACATTGAGAAAAACGTTATGCTTCGGATTGTGCGCCTTGATGTTTTGTAAATAGTGCTCAATGAGCGCACCTATCGTGAGAGTTCCCTCTCGTGCATCACGCTGAATGTCCGAAAGGTGAGTGTAGCGTTTGTCCACGGATCTGAAAAAAGCAGATTAAGTGGGGTGAGAAAGGCTTAATCTCTATCGATAAAGTTTAAGAGGGTTGATTTTTGGAAGCCTCATTAGCCCCTTCTTCGATCTCGCTTTTTATCTCCTTCGTGGCGTCTTTGAATTCCCTGATTCCTTTACCGAATCCACGAGCTATCTCGGGTATCTTTTTGGCTCCAAAGAAGATCACGACTACCAAGGCAATCACCACTAGTTCCCATCCGCCAGGAAATGCTATCGCTAATACAGTTTCCATAATTTGAGTGCACTTAAATGTCTATCAAAGATAGGCATTAATCAGAAACTCCCTTCAAGCACTTGCCTTATCTTTTGAGTATCACAGTCGGAGAGATGAAAGGTTTATTCAGGGCTTTAGAGGGGTCTTAACCACGTTTCGGGGTCCAATTTGCTCGTATTGCGCCAAACCTCGAAGTGCACCTCCGAGATACCATCCTGATCAGTATAGACTTCGCCGATTGGATCGAGTGCCGATATTTGCTGGCCTTTTTCCACCATCACATTCTTCAACCGTGAGTACACGGTGAAATACTTCCCGTGTTTGACCATGACAAAGTTGTTCATTCCCTGCAGGTAACCGACCATTTTGACCTCCCCGGCATGGACCGTGCGCACGAGCTCCTGGCCATTGGTTTGGATGTCGACGCCGTTGTTTTCGGTTTTGATCCGCCGAAGCACCGGGTGCGGTTGGGTCCCAAACTTTTTCGAAATAAAGCCCGATGCCACAGGCCAATCGAGGTTCTTCTTCTGGCGCTCAAAGGTCATGGTAAACTCCTCCTCATCCAGGACCTCTATCGCGGTGGCTTTTTCCGCATTCCTGATCTCTTTTCGGACGATCGCCGCGATGGTACGATCCAGCTTATCAATAGCACGCTTGCGTGCAGTGACCTCTTTGCGCAATTGACTTTCCTTCTTGGTCAAGGTGGCGATCATTCCGCTCTTCTGCTTGCGCGAATTCTGCAATTTTCGACTTTCCTGTAGTTGTTGGCTGAGCAGGGTGCTTTGCTCGTCTCGTTTTACCTGTACGCTGGTACGTTGGGCGTTGAGCTCATCCGCCACTACCTCGATTTGTTCGACCTGTATCCGACGCGACTCGGCGTACTGATCAAGGTATTGCATCCTTTGAAAGAGCTGATTGAAGGTTTCCGCCGCGAACAGGTAGGTGACGATATTGTAGCCAAAATTTGTTTTGTAAGCCGAGTAGATCATCGTGGCATACTCTTCCCTGAGGTTTTCTAGATCTACCTGTAGGGCGTTGACCACGATGGTCAGATCCGAGATCTCTGTATTGAGTAGCCCTACTTCTTGCTTGAGGCCAGTGATGAGCGACTCCCGAGCTTTGATTTGCTGCTCTAGCGCTTGCAGCTGCCCGACGGTGACTTTGCGCCTGGACTGGGTCTCAGACAGAATCTTCTCGGCCTCAGCAATTTTTCGAAGGTTTTCCTTCTTCTCCTGCTCGAGCTGCGTCTTGTTCTTCTGGGCCCATAGGCCTGTGCTCGCCAACAAGAAGAACAGGACCACGCAACATCTAAATCCTGCGATACTTCGATGGTGCCCGGAATGGGAAGCTGAGGGGTTGAGACCCAATTTGCGCCCGACTGAAACCGATAGTGATGTCGATATTCTTCTTTGACTTCTCAACGTAGTTGATCGATGCGTCTATAGAAAATGGAAAAACTTCCTGGTTGATCTCTTGAAAATCACTGTAATTTACTGAAATCGTGTTTTTGGTAGTGACATCCTCTACCTGCAACTTCTCTAGCTTTTTCGTCTCCGTCCCGATAAAATTGTTGAACAGAAAATTCTCGAGTTGCTGATCATACTTTAAGAATCCTTCTGTCTTCTCGACCTTTTCTCGCTCATAGGGATAGATCAAGTTGCCCAATACCACGGACTCCACCAGATGGTAATCGATATCAAAATCGAACTTCTGACTGAGCTCTTCAAATCCATAGGTAATGTACTTGCGATTGAGCTTATCAATGATCAATACCGAGTCGGGATTGATCAACAGTCGTGCGCCTTCAATACCTACCTTGCCCACAGACATCCAAATGAGGCTATCCTTTTTGATGCGAATATTGGCCACGGCGTTGACACTTTGCTTACCGTCCGCATAGCGAATTTTGGCCCGCGCCTGCATGAACTCAAAGGAAAAATAGTCTACCGCCAAGTCCCTATTGAAATTGACCAGGCTATCCTTGCAAGAAGCAAGGAACAGCAGCATCAGTACTACACCGGCTATCCTACTCATAGATCTG
>JBCCXG010000126.1:0-11760 GCA_039191945.1 Bacteroidota bacterium | reverse complement strand
TTCAGATGAGGTGGTGCTATGGTGCTGTCGCCAAACATAGGTAGGTAGGGGCTTAGATCCTCCGCAACCAGCCACAGAATATTGGGTTGAAACGAGAGCGAGGGATTGATGACTGCAGGAGGGCTCTCCTGCTCCTCCGGGGGTCTTCCACAACCGATGCAGAGAGAAATGATCACTAGGATGAGGAGTGGCTTCTGGATTGAGTGCATGTTCGTCTTTGGCTTTGAGCTGACGAAAAATACAACATATTCGAGAGATCAAGCAGCCTGCTCTAGCGGGATACGAACGGAAATGGGAAAATTGCATGGACGGTCCCAGCTACTGCTCCCATCTGCCTGCGACTATCGGTGCCCTTTTACACCTTAAATTCAAAGCCGTTTCGACTCTTGCTGAGGTACTTCTCCTGATTAAACTTGTAGAGGTACGACCCGCGTCGTGATGATTGTTTATCCTTTTCGTCCAGTTTCTCCAAGATGTCTAGCGCGTTGACTTTCTTGATGAAGTTGCGTTTGTCCAGCTCCTCGTCGAGGATCTTTTCATAAAGCTTCTGCAGCTGTCGCATGGTGAACTTCTCGGGCAAGAGCTCAAAACCGATCGGTTGAGTAGATGTACGATACCTCAAGCGATGGATGGCGTGCTCCACCATTGCGCAGTGATCAAAGATCAGCTCAGGCTTCTCGGAAATGTTGAACCATTGGGCGGAGTATTCCTGGCTTAGTTCTCGATCGTGCTCTTCACTGTTGATCAGGGCGTAGTAGGCCACGGAGATCGTGCGCTCCACTGGGTCTCGACTGACTTCGCTATACACTTGAAGCTGCTCCAGGTAGACATTTCTGAGTCCGGTGAGTTCATGCAACACTCGGGTAGCCGCTTCATTGAGGGTCTCATTGACATTTAAAAGACCGCCCATCAGTGACCATTGTCCTTTTTCGGGTTCTATAGGCCGTCGGACCAATAGCAGTTTCAGTTCTTCCTGGTTTTGATCGAAACCGAAAATAATACAGTCCACTGCCACGAGTACCTTATCTCCGCTTTGATAGGTGTGGATCATTTGGGTTAATTAAAAAAGTGCGCCGGGCCGGTCCCTTAGCGTTTCGCAGTCAGCTGCTCATCCGCCAATCGAGGTCAGATGTTTTTTGCTTGACAGGCAAGATATAATAATAGTAAAAAATAGGCAATTAGCCGAAAGACGAGTAACCTCGAAGCCGAAGGCATTGCGCCGGTGTGTGGGCACCAGTAGTGTGGCCTTTTTATACTTCACTACCGATCATCTTACCTCATTGCGACGATAGGGCAGTCAGGTACCATGACCTGACCTCGATAGAAAAGGGTATATTTCCGCATTGTCAGTTATTTTTTCCAATGAAGCTTTATGAGAGCTACTTTTTTCACCCTAACCCTCTCGCTTATGATCATCAATGCCTGCGGGCCGACCCAAACGCAGGACGGTTCCAACTCCCCGACCCTGAGCGTATCAAAAAGGGAGTTTGGGAGCCTGCCCAGTGGTGAAGTGGTCCACGAGTTTACGCTGGCCAACGAAAAAGGCTTGACGGTCAAGGCCATCAGCTACGGAGGGATCATCACCTCCTTACAGGTACCGGATCGTGATGGCCATATGGCCGATATCACCCTGGGGTACGACCAGCTTGACGGGTACTTAGAAGCCAGCCCCTATTTTGGAGCGATCATCGGACGATATGGTAATCGCATTGCCAAAGGAAGATTTACCCTTGATGGTACAGACTACCAACTCGCGGTGAACAATATTGGTAACCACCTGCACGGTGGTACAGTCGGATTTGATAAGGTCCTTTGGGCGGCGGAGGAATTTTCGACAGACGACAAGGTGGGCATCAAGTTTACCTACGCAAGTCCGGATGGCGAGGAAGGCTACCCCGGCAATCTCGAAGTGGAGGTGACATACACCCTCGACAATGAGAACCAGCTGGTGTTCGACTACAAGGCGATCACTGATAAGAAGACGATCATCAACCTGACCAACCATGCTTACTATAATCTGTCGGGCACGGAGGAGGACATCCTGGGCCACGAATTGCAATTACATGCGTCACGCTATGTCCCTGTAGACAGCACTTTGATACCGATCGAAATTACCACCGTTGACGGTACGCCTTTTGACTTCACTACGCCTAAGCTGATCGGTCGGGATATTTCTGGTGATCATCCACAGCTTGTCAATGGCGGCGGGTACGACCACTGTTGGGTGATCGACGAGGGGGATTCGGAGCTACGCAAAGCCGCTACACTCTACCATGAGGGTACGGGTCGCTTGATGGAAGTTTGGACCACCGAACCGGGAGTTCAGTTCTATTCGGGTAACTTTTTAGACGGCTCGATTATCGGCAAGGAAGGCAAGACTTATGGGTACCGATCGGCACTCTGTCTTGAGACCGAGCACATTCCCGACTCGCCCAATCGCGCGGATTTCCCATCGACAGTCCTAGTGCCTGGACAAACGTATCGGACGACGACCGTGACCAAATTCTCTACGAAATAACCAACGACCCTCAACCCATGACTGAATTTGCACTACTTGACTGGATCGTACTTGGCCTCTTCATTGCGGCACTGATTGCCATTGTGGTATGGGTCAGTCGTATGAAATCCGATACCTCTTCGGACTACTTCCTGGCTGGAAGAGATGCTACCTGGGTGGCCATCGGCGCTTCGATATTTGCTTCAAATATTGGATCGGAGCATCTGGTGGGTCTGGCCGGTGCGGGGGCCTCCAGTGGTATGGCCATGGCACATTGGGAAATGCACGGTTGGATCATCCTTGTCCTCGGTTGGGTTTTTGTGCCTTTTTATGCTCGGAGCGGTGTCTTCACGATGCCAGAGTTTTTGGAAAGAAGGTACAACGCAGCCTCCAGATCTATTTTGTCGATCATCTCGCTCATCAGCTATGTCCTGACCAAAGTTGCAGTGACCGTGTACGCGGGAGGCATTGTATTCAAAGAAGTGCTGGGCATCGAGAGCGTGCTCGGCATCGATTTCTTTTGGATCGGGGCCATCGGCCTCGTGGTGATCACGGGTATCTACACGGTCATCGGAGGCATGAAGTCTGTCCTCTATACCTCGATGCTGCAGACACCCGTTTTGCTGATTGGTTCCATCACGATCCTGGTGATCGGGTTGGTGAAAATTGGTGGATGGGGCGAACTGATGGAGATCATGAGCAGCGTCAATGTCCAATATACCGATGGTGAAGGGAATGTGACCTACAGCAGCGATACGGATATGATGACCAACTTGATCCGCTCGTCGGCAGATCCGGAGTTTCCTTGGACGGGCGTACTGCTTGGCTCTGCGATCATCGGATTTTGGTACTGGTGTACGGACCAGTTCATCGTACAGCGTGTCCTGTCAGGCCGTGATCAGACGCAGGCCAGACGGGGAACTATCTTTGGAGCGTACTTGAAGCTGACGCCCGTCTTTATCTTCCTCATCCCTGGGATGATCGCCTTTGCGATGAACGAAAAGGGCATGATCGACCTCTCCTCGAGTGACGCCGCCTTCCCTACACTGGTGGCGACCTTACTGCCGGCGGGGTTGAAGGGGGTGGTCGTCGGTGGACTGCTCGCGGCCCTGATGAGTTCACTCGCCTCCCTCTTCAACTCATCTGCGATGCTCTTTACCGTGGACTTCTACAAGAAATACAAACCCGCAGCGCCGGAGAAGGAGTTGGTTCGGGTGGGGCGAATCGCTACGATCGTGATTGTCGTGCTGGGCATTTTGTGGATCCCTGTGATGCAGAGTCTAGGCAACGTACTCTATGAATACTTGCAGCAGGTCCAAGGCTTACTGGCCCCTGGGATCGCAGCAGTCTTCTTTATGGGCGTCTTCTACAAACGCGCTACGCCTCAGGCAGGCATGTGGGGGCTCATTATAGGGTTTTTTATGGGCATGTTTCGACTGTTCGTCAATATTTTCAAAAACAGCCTGGACTCGGGGGGATGGATTTACCAATACTTCGTCGCTACGAATTGGTTGCACTACACGATTTTCCTCTTTTTCTTTTGTATGGTCCTGATCGTCATCATCAGCATGTTCACTGAAAAAGCCGGTGATCATCAAATCAAGAGTCTGACATTTGGCAATGCCACGGAAGCGGAGACCGCGGAGACCCGGCGCAGTTGGAACAAGTGGGACGTGATCCACTCCGCGATCATCGTAGGGGTGACGCTGATCTTTTATATCTATTTCTGGTAGTACGGCCTTCGGCCAGTTGATAGGTTGATTCGCCTCGCTGAAGTCCACGCTTAGTTGATAGGTTGATGAGTTTGAGAAGTTGAAAAGTGACAGCTGGTTGATCAGTTGATGCGTCTACGGCGAGTTGAGAAGTTGACAAAGAGTTGAAGGGTTGAGAAGTTGAAGTGACCGAAATTGAAGATTTTAGGTGACATGTCATGGTTGTTAAGTTGTTGAGTTTTTAGGTTTACGCGGTTGACAAAAGGTTTTTTGGGGTAAGTTGCTGTTATCAACTCTCCACTCTCACACACTCACACTCACACTGCTTGAGGGCCCAAAAAACCTTATCTTGCTTCTAGAACATGCTTAGACATCGCTACCTATGAAAGGAATTATTTTTGATATGGATGGCACTATGGTGGACAACATGATGGTCCATCACCGCGCCTGGCAGAAGAAGCTGGCGGATCTCGGCCTGGAGATGACGCTGGATGACGTCATGGAGAAGATCCACGGGATCAATGAGGAGATCATTGCCAACTTGTTTGGGGATCGCTACACGCCCGAGGAGCGACGTCAGATCGCCTGGGAAAAGGAGGAGGCCTACCGGGACATTTACAAGCCCGAATTGAGGCTCATCGATGGACTGGAGTCTTTTTTGGGGGAGGTTAGGAAGCGACAAATTCCCATGGGCGTGGGCTCTGCGGCTCCGCCGGAAAATGTGGACTTTGTGCTCGACAACTTGGGGATCAGGTCATGGTTCGGCTCAGTGAAGCATTCGAAGGATGTGAAGAGAGGTAAGCCAGACCCGGAGATCTACCATGCCGTGGCTGCTGAGTTGGGACTACAGGTGCAGGATTGCCTGATTTTTGAAGACAGCCCAGTAGGTGCGGAGGCTGCGGCCCGAGCGGGAAGTCCATTGGTGGTCGTACTTACTACCCATAAGCAGGAGGAATTTAGTCATCTGACCAACGTGATTCGGTTCATCAAGGACTTCACGATGCTGACTTTGGAAGACTTGCCGGCTCAATCCACCATCTGACGCATCCAAACAATTCATGCCCAAGTGAGGGTCCGGGACTTGCATGTTGTTGAAATAATTTGGTCCTTGTAGTGAACTAATCACCACTCACTTCGATTTCAATACCATAGGTCCCAGACAGATGACAGCCGGCATACGTCACCGATCCCTCATTCTTGCTATTTTCTTGGCGCCGTTGCTTGGGAGTAGTCAAAATTTGGAGTCGTTCGTTGAGAACCGACTGACCCTGCACCCGAATAAGGACAAAGTGGCGATGGATAGTCTGAAGTACTATCCCACGAAAATCATCCTGGCACCGGTGGTAATCTACTCTCCCGAGACCAGTCTGGGTGGGGGTGTAGGCGCGAAATTTCTCTTTAAGATGCCCAACTCGGGCCCGGAAACCCGGACATCTAACATGCCCATGTCTCTCATCTATACCCTGGAGAACCAGATCACGCTGTTTTCGGGATATGAGGTTTTTTTCCCACAGGAAAAGTGGGTCCTGAAGGGCAATCTCCGGCTACAGAATTTTCCTCAATTGTACTACGGGATAGGTCGCAATACACCAGAAGAGAATGAGGAGCAATTCAGTTTCAATCAGGTGCTGATCGAGCCCCGACTATTGAAGCAGGCCTTCTTCCAATACTTCTTTCTGGGAGGTGGTATTCGGTACAATCGCTTTTCGGAAGTCCGATTTGAGCCGGATGGATTGCTGGCCACGTCCACGGTGCCGGGAGCGCGGGGTTCTACCTCGGTGGGTTTTGAGTTGGCGGCCCTTTATGACAGTCGAGATAATCTGCTCAATGCGCATTCCGGATGGCTCGTGGAGTTCAGTCATGGGATCTACGCGCGAGCGCTGGGGGGTACGCAGGACTTTCGAGCGACACGATTGGACGTACGATACTTCCTGGAGCCATTCAAAAACCGTCGGGATGTGATTGGTTTTCACTTCAATACGCAAGTGAGTACTGGCGATGTGCCGCTCGCTGAGCACCCATTCATCGGCAGTGACGAGATCATGCGGGGCTATCGAGAAGGTCGATGGATCGATCGCCACGTGATTGCCGGGCAGATGGAGTACCGGATGAAATTGGGCGGCAGGATCGGCGCGGTGGCCTTTTTCAGTATGGGCGATGTTTTTGATCGGGTTGAGCTCTTCAAGTTTTCCAATCTGCGCACCACTGTGGGTCTTGGCCTGCGTTTTCTCCTGAACAAGGAGGAAGACCTAAACCTGCGCTTCGACTGGGGCTTTGGTTCGGAAGACAATAACTTTTACCTCAACCTCGCGGAGGCTTTCTAAGCACCTGGCCGGGGGAGGGGTCCGTCCTTAAATGCTTGAACTCATCTTTTTAACCCGGATTGCAATTTGGGTTAAACTCAGTGCTGGAACCATTAAATTCAGTACAGCGGACTATCTTCGGGAGATGCACAACTCCTATTTTGCTGGTGTGATCCACTATGGTCTGCTGCTGATGACCATCGGGTTGCTGGCCTTGCTGACCACCCATTGCAACCAACCGGCGAAGCCATCCGCTAATGCCACTGTGGACTGGGAAGATACTGCGCTGGTAGCTGCCGGGGAAGAGCTTTTCGAAACCTACTGCATTACCTGTCATGCGATCAAGGGAGAGGGCAGCGGTCCCGCATTGGGCGGTATCACAGCGGTGACTTCTCCTCAATGGGTAGCTGACTTCATCACCAACCCTCAACAGATGGTTGCAGCAGGAGATCCCAGGGCCGTAGAGGTAGACCGCGCCTATCCGGCTATGATGCCAGGTTTTCAGTACATGGCTGAAGGAGACATTCATGCCCTGGTGGCTTACCTCCATTCCCACAAGGAGGTCAGGGCACAGGGGGTCAGCTTGCCGCCTGGGATCGAGGATCCTATCTCAGCGCCAATCCCTCTGTCCGAGGTAGTGGTGGAGCTGCGGGAGGTGATGCAATTGCCCGCTACCTCAGACAAGCGACCCTTGGCGCGCATCAACAAAATGGTGCCGAACCCAATGAACGAACTTTTTGTGCAGGACCTAAACGGTGTTCTCTATCGGATAGTGGATGGGGAGGCTTCCGTATTTCTCGATGTACGGGAGCACTTTGAGCACTTCGTAAGTCGGCCAGGTCTGGCGACTGGGTTTGGCAGCTTTGCTTTCCATCCTGACTATGCGAGCAACGGCTTACTCTATACCACGCATACAGAGAAGGGGTCCGGTCAAACGGCCGATTTTGCCCTACCTGATTCCTTGAGAGCCTTGCAGTGGGTACTCGTCGAGTGGCGCACGCCAGTCCCGGGTGAGACCCCTTTGAAGGGCTCCAACCGTGAATTGATGCGGATAGACTATCCGGGGACGATCCACGGTGTGCAAAATATTGCGTTCAATTCGACGGTAAGGCCTGGTGATCCAGATTATGGCTATCTGTACCTGGGCGCCGGGGATGGGCGGGCTGCGCTGAGCGGATATCCTACCCTGGTGGAAGGTGTTGGGTCCATTTGGGGAGCATTGCTCAGGATCGATCCACAAGGGACCAATTCCGCCAATGGCCGATACGGTATACCCGCAAACAACCCCTTCAGTGAGACGGAGGGCGCAATACGGGAGATTTACGCCCACGGATTTCGAAATCCGCACCATTTCATTTGGCGAGCAGATGGAGGCCTGATCCTCACGAACATTGGCGAGCGCAACCTGGAGAGTATCTATGTCATCGAGCGAGGAGCGGATTATGGTTGGCCCCGCCGGGAGGGCAGTTTGATGATCAAGTTCGCTGAGGAAAATACCAAGGTGTACGCGCGACCCGATGATGACAAGGGTTATAGTTACCCAGTGGCAGAGTACGACCATGACGAAGGTAGGGCCATTTGCGGCGGATACGTATACACTGGCCCTATCAGGTCACTTAGCGACAAGTGGCTATTTGGAGATATCGTGACTGGACGTCTGTTCTTCGTACCGGCAGCATCGCTCAGAGAGGATGGTGACGCCTCTATTCAAGAATGGCGGGTTATGCTCAATGGCCAGGTGGGCACGCTTCGAGAGCACTTTGGCAAAGGCAGGATCGATTTGCGTTTTGGATATGACGCAGCGGGGCAGTATTATTTGATGACTAAGTGGAACGGCAAGATCTACCAGCTGGTCAATGAATCCCCTTCTGCCTAGCCATTTGCTAGTTATATTTATTCGATGAGGAAACTACTTTTTGTTACCCTGCTGGCCCATTCACTGCTCCTGAACGGACAAGAATTGATTGATGTCGCGGGACGATGGGTCGGGAATTCCTCCTTCATGAAGGCCAATTACCACCTCACCTTCGAGGTGCGCCAAACGGGGAGTCAGTTGACGGGCACGTCGACAACGGTATCTATGGACCACAAAGACTCTATCGTGGTGGCCTTCAATGGTGTGATCGATGGAAAAGAGGTAGAGATACATGCCTATGACGTGCTGTTCAAAAAAGGGTCTGGTTGTCTTTCAAACAGTCTCTTGACTTTTTCGTCTGAGGATGAGCAGTCCTCACTCGTTGGCAAGTGGAAAGGCGACATGCGTTTGATCTCTTGCCCGCCGATGGTGGGGGGAGAGGTCCAGGTGTTCCGACAGAATACACCTGTCCCGATGAAGGAGCCGATAGCCACTGCTACTGTGGAGATCGACGAGCAGGACCGAGTCGGCAGGGCGATGGTGAGCGAGCTCGACAAGCGCACTTACCATGGCCTTTTTATCGGTGTGCAAGACCATGACGATCCCGAGATCGAACCCCTGGAACATCCGAATGCAGATGCGCAGACGCTGGCGGGTTTACTCACTTCTTCCTACGGCTTTTTACCAGGGGATATGACCCAACTACTCGACCCGACACGCCGAGAGATCATTGAGGCCCTTGATGAACTGGGCCAAAAAGTAGGGAAGAGGGATCAGGTACTCATATTTTATGCAGGTCACGGTGTTTGGGACGAGGAGCTCAATCAGGGTTATTGGCTGCCAAAGGATGCTGCTATGAATAGCAAAGTCAACTGGATCTCCAATAGTACGATTCGAGATCACATTCGAGGTATTCCCTCGCAACATACCCTATTGATCACCGATGCGTGCTTCAGTGGTGGGATACTCCGAGAGCGTGCGGCTTTTCAGAATTCACGGGCGATGCTGGAGCTCTACAAATTGCCCAGTCGGAAGGCCATGACCAGCGGTACCTTGAAAACGGTCCCAGATAAGAGCGTATTCATGCAGTACCTTGTGAAAAGCTTAAGTCAAAACGATTCACCACTTGTATCCGCAGATGAGCTCTTTCGTACGTTCAAAGTGGCGGTCATCAATAACAGCCCGAATGGTCAGGTACCTCAGTTTGGACCCATTCTTGGTGCTGGCGATGAAGGAGGAGAATTTATTTTTAAAAGAACCCCAGAGTAAAACTGATCAACGCTAGTCTACCATGAATCTCTTACCTAAGGCCATCACGCTCTGGGCTTCCAGATTGAAGTTCCCGCAGCTGTTTTTTTTCTTTCTGGTGATTTTTTTGCTGGATTTGTTTATCCCGGACTTCATTCCTTTTGTGGATGAGTTGCTTTTCGGGCTGATCACCCTGATGCTGGCCATGTGGAAGAAGCGAAAGCAACGGAACCAGCCTGAGGTCGTCCAGGAAGTCGAGGACATTGAGCCTCGATAGTCGTTGGTAAAAAAACCTGGTTCATACACAAAGAAAAAGGAGCGTACGGGCGTTAATCTTCGTACGTTCCGACTCGTAATCATTGTGATTGCCGATTTTTTCACCGCCAAAATACAAAACACCCATGAGGACCATCTATCGCCATGTCGTATTGATCCTGTCTATCTTCCTTTTACTTGCCATGCTTTCCTGAGCCAACCGGATGGGGACCTAACGAGCACAAATGGTGCTGATCGATGGTCAGTCTGATCTGATGAGCCAAAGGAGGTGGCCCTATCTGGTGTGTTATGTTTCAATCATTTGTGATCTCCGGGAACGAATAGCCGGCGAGAATGATAGATCACAAGGGACTCACATAGGCACCATCAGGCTTTGTGAACAAGGCGGGATCCGTTGGTTCGGCGGACAGCTCGATGTTGTCAAATCGCCTGGTATATCGCTCTTCGCCCAAAGAATCGCCCTGCCATCTGTAGCCCACCATCGTCTTGGGGAGAAGGACGCCATTGAAGGAAGTCCAGTCCTGGTAGGCGATGGCATTGAACTGGTCGGCTCTGCTTGTGTCAAAATATGTCACTGAGTAGTTGATAAGTCCAAGGACCCCTTCGCCATCGAAATAAAGAATGTACTTGTCGTCCGGGGCATCCCCGACACCTCCATCGAAAGTCATGAGTATGCGGTCGTAGTCGGTACCATTGACAGTCGCTTTACCCAGGTCCTCATAGTTGACCCCTGGGTCAGCTGCGAGGTAAGGCAGGGCGAAGAAGTAAAAAACCAGGTTGTGGTAGAATCGTGCATTCATGCGGCCGACCGCGGCACTATCCGGCATCACCCAAACGTCTTGGCCATCGAATCCGACGGTCCAGTTGTCCGTCGAGAGGTGCACTTTTCTGTTGGGTAAATCGATCAACTGCCTTTCGTTGCCCGACTCCTTCACAATATCATAGGCCAGTGTCTGCATTTGAGACCAATTGTCAATTCCCCCGTGCACCTCGAAAGCTTTGGCCAGCACCTCCGGGTAAACACGTGGCTGTGGGGCGGCTTGCGAATTGTCCGACGACTGCTCGGCGGGTTGCGGAGTGGAACAGGCAACAGATAGGATGATCAGGCCCAGAAAGGCGTATGGTTTTGACATAGTAGGTATAATCATTAATTGGTGGCAAATATGTGTGATTGAACGAAAGGCTCAAGTCCACAATTGATCTAAGTTTGAGGAATGTTCTCTGGAGAACACATGACTATTTTTGAGTGTATAAGCAACCCTTGACGAAAATTGCTGTCCACTATGAAAAGATCTAAAAGAATATGAAAGCGCTACTGACCCTTAGTTGCCTATTAATGGCCGGTTTTACCCATTTGACTTATGCCCAAGACCTGTTGGCTTCCCATGAATTTGAAGCCAGGGATATTTCGGAAGTATCCTTGAAAGGTGTCTTTTGTGACGTCTATGCAGAGCCCGGAGATATGTTGAAATTTAAAGGCCGCATCGAGGGTCGCGGCAAAGAAGGCGACTATCGGATCGAGTCGCGCTTGGTGGGTGATCGTGTGGAGATTTGGGTTGATAGCCGTGGAGGAAGAGGTTGGAATAATCGAACGAGTCTTTCCAAGCTTGAAATCCAGGTACCTAAGGGTATCTACGTGCGACTACAAACCACCTCCGGTGATATTTTCGCCAGAGGTTTAGATGGTAAAGAGCTATCGGTGAGCTCTACGAGTGGAGATATCGAGCTCTCAGATATGTTTGGTCCGCTGGAGGTGACTTGTACGAGTGGTGATGTTGAGCTTGATGATGTGAATGGCCCTTTGGATGTTCGGACGACCAGCGGTGACATCGAGGTCTCCGGGATCAAAGGCGAGTCTGAGGTAGGGTC
>JBCCXG010000125.1:0-11804 GCA_039191945.1 Bacteroidota bacterium | reverse complement strand
TAAACTTTTTCGAAGGGAACTCGCTGGTTGTACTCCACAAACTGCTTAGCCATTTTTTCTTGGGCCTGCAGATGAGGGAAAAGGAGAATAAGGCTCGATAGGAGGGCGATTCTTTTCGTCAGTACGTTGAGCATGGCACAGAAGATTAAGTATTCCACAAACCTCGCAGCCGTTCCCCACAGGTCTCTGTAGAACAAATCATGTGCCAATGTGTTCGCCTTTGCCCCGACCATTCCGAAGCATTTATTGAAAATGCCCATAACCCGAAAGCGACATGTTGCTATGCAAATGAATAGGCAAAAAATAGGTGGGATTGGGATTCATCGGCCTATGTTGATACAGTAAAATGCTAGGCCTGTCAAAAAGGATTTTGAGAATCAGACTCGAGGACATAGTTTTCAAAATCAAGAGGGTTCTTGATTGTCGCCAGGGAAATTTTTCCTCTTTTCGGACGAATTTCACCTATGGATGACCGCTCAGGAGCGCCGACTTTGCGGCACCCAGTCTTTAGTCTAAAACCAACCCATTGGCTCAAAAGAGATGCTAAGCCTGATACAGTACAATACAGAAGCATATAGTTTCCGAACAGATGTAGACATGGCCAAGGCCTCGGAGTGGCTCCAGCCAAATATGGTCAACTGGATTGATCTTGAGAGCCGAGATGAGGAATTGGTACAACAGATTTGTGATCAATTTCACGTACATCCTTTAATTCTAGAGGACATACTCAATGTCGATCACTTACCCAAATTTGAGGCGTTTGAAGACCATATTTTTCTTTCGCTAAAGATGCTCCGCTATGTTGAAGAGAGTGGTGAGATCACTCAGGAGCATCTAAATATTGTTTTAGGGAAAAACCTTCTTATCACCTTCCAGGAGGGTCTGCCTGGAGATGTGTTTGATGGGCTAAGGCTGAGACTGGAGCAGGGGAAGGGTGTCATCAGAAAAAATAGCGTTGAGTACTTATTATACCATTGCCTGGATGCAGTGGTGGACAATTATATGAACCTCAGTGAGATCCTGCGCAAGCAAATGGAGGAGATGGAAATGGAATTAATCACTGACTCAAACTTCGAAGTACCCGAGAAGGTGATGTTGCTGAAGAAAAAAGTCAACATCCTTCGAGGGTACACCGTACCCCTCTGGGATGCCTTCAACCAGATGCAAGCCGAGGGTGAGCACTTCTTTCACAAGGATTCTAAAGTCTACTTTCACGACATCAGCGACCATATTAAGTTCTTGCTATCTTTTTTTGATACCTCTCGGGAGATGCTCAGAGATATCATGGACTTGTACCAGACGAACATCAATAATGAAATGAATAAGGTCATGAAAACGTTGACGGTTGTATCAGCGATTTTCATTCCCTTGACCTTCGTAGCCGGCGTGTATGGTATGAATTTTGATTTCATGCCGGAGCTGCATTACGAGTGGGGCTATGCCTATGTCTGGGGGCTGATGGGCATCACCAGTGTCATTATGGTTTCGATTATGAAGTTCAAGCGCTGGTTGTAACTAGGAATTTTGTTCCTTTATCTACGCAAATGAGATATCTACCATAAAATGGGTGCCTGTCCTAGAATCGCCTTGGTTGTGATGGTCTTAGCTTTCAATTGCCACGTCGCTGTGTCTCAAGAGGGTGACTTCAGCCGGGTTTTCAAGAAAAAACGCGTAGAGATTCGATATGATTTTTTCCAGTCGAAGGATAGTCTTTGGATCAATGGGTTGGTTGTCGAGTCAAAAAATGCGACGCCTATTGTCGGAGTAAATATTGTATTGATTTCTCATGCTTTGGGAACGGTTTCTCAGACAGATGGGTCTTTCAAATTGTACTTACCGGTACGAACTGGTGTACTACACTTGGATCACTCGAGGGGTTGGGATTTTAGCATGCCTTTTGAGGTAGTACCCCCAATTTTAAACAAGCATGATTTCGGTCGAGAGCGCCCCAATACCCGGGGAGACTGATTTGGAACCTTCCCACCTTTTGAGCCCAAGCCGAATAGTCCTTAAAGGTTAACCTCTGCATCAAGAAGAGTGCTGGGAATAAGAATAATTCTTAGATATTGTTGCTTTAACTCCGTAATGAAGTCATGGCGAGAATTAAGGCAAACAAGCGCACATTGATCCGGTGGAAAGTGTACGTCGATCGGGCAAGGATGTACATTGGTTATGTCCAATTCCTAATGATACTTTTTGTATTATTAGAGGCATACAAGGAGACCCAAATTGGCCAGCTTATTTTTGATAATCTTTTGGTGGCGGTACCTGTCCTCTTTTTGGCCTTTATGGGCCTAATGCTGATTATTGGAAGACTAGATACGCTTTTTGGGTTACGGGAGGAAGAGCTTAGAAACGCTTCGACCTCCAATCCTGTAATGCGGGAGCTACTGACTAAAGTTGAGGCCCTGACAAATGAGGTGCGAGAGCTAAGAAGGAGTAAGCAATGACTGACAACGAACCAATCCGAAGACAGCGCAAGATGAAAGGAGAAAGTCATGTGCCTGTGCGTCTACGATCCACCTTAGAGTTTCATCCCCAATTCATTGAACAGGTAGGAGTATTTAAACAATATCTTGTCAACCCAGTCCTCAGATGTCAGCGCTCCACCGTGACCGGAACCGGGTACAAGGTAGAGTTGATATAGATGCTCATTATGTCCCTTCTCTTGAAGCGTAGCCAGTAATTTGTACGTATGGTGCGGCGGTACTCTGTCGTCCTTGGCACCGGTGATAAACAGGAAGTTTGGGTACTGTATGCCTTCTGAGATATTGTGAAGCGGTGAATACGACCGTAAGTTTTGGTAATCCGATGGGTTAGTGACGGTGCCAAACTCATCGAGGTTGGTGTTCAAACCGCCAACTGTATATTGCTCAAATCGAAGCATGTCGTAGACTCCGGCTTCAGCGATGACCGCATGAAAAAGATCCGGTCTTTGCAGTGCTGATGCAGCGACGATCAGCCCTCCATGGGATCCTCCGTTAGAAGCCAGCTTTTCTTTTCGGGTGTATTTTTCGCTGATCAGGTATTCGGCCGCCGCTATGAAATCGTCGATTGTGTTCTGCTTATTCAACCTGCGACCCATTTCACTCCATATGGTTCCTTCCGCTCCACCCCCTCGAACATTTGGGACCGCCAGCACACCACCATGAAGGAGCCAAAGTACGTGCTCTCTATTGAAATTGGGCTTGACCGTAGTTCCATAGCCACCATACCCATAGAGGAGTGTTGGGTTGTCACCGTTGAGCTCTAGATCTTTCTTGCAGGTAATATGCATGGGTATCTCCGTCCCGTCTTTGGATCGATAGGTGACGTACCTGGTCTCCAATAACTCGTAGTCGTAAGGCATGGTGACCGTACTACCAACCTTTATCGAGTAATCATCCAATGAGATCTGATACCAGAGGTTTGGGTGGTAAAAGGATGAAATACAGAAATCCGTGTATCGTTGTGTGGTATCGTGCTCGTATAGATACTTCAGTTGTTTGCCTTTCGGGAAACTAAGGAATTTCTCCTGTTGTCCATCGAAGCCATTGATCGTGACGAAATTCTGATCTTCCTTTTTATAAATGCATGCCAATTTCTTTTTGCCTAGTAGGTTTACTTGGGTCAGAAGTAGGTCGGATTCAGGGATGATCTCTTTCAAGACATTCATCTGTAGCATATTGGCGACAAGCACTTTGCGGTTGGGAGCTTCCCAATCAGTGCTGATGATGACGCTATCTCCAAAAACGATCTCAGGGTTGAAATTCGCTTGATTGTCGCCAGCTACGACCAGAAAATCCTTGAGCAAGAAGGAGTTGGCCTCATCCAAACGGACCGAACCCATCGCCTGATAAAGTTGCTTGCGAATGAACAGCGGATGAGTCACAAACAGCCTTTCCTCGCCAAGTTTAGTGAAGTCGAACGGATTCACGCCCGAGCGGTCCGGGTTGCGGAATAGTACTTTATCACCTGCTGAGTGCGTACCTACTTTGTGATACTTCAACTGCTGTCCCTTCGGCACTTCGAGGGAATTTGATGCTTCGATTTCGCGTTGATAGGAATCGTAGTAAACTCCGTCGCTGTGCCAGATGATTGTGCTTGTCCCTCTTAAGTTTTTCAGGGTATCGGCAAGCTGATCTCCAGTTTCCAAATCGTAGAAGAAGACCTCCCGCCAATCACTACCATTATGCGATATACTGACGGCGACGAGGTCCAGGGCCTCAGATACCACCCAATCCGTGACGATCGGATTGTCGCGGCGATCTGTTCTATGCGCTCTGATCTTGACCAGTGTTTTGTAATTGTCCTTATGAGATTCCTTGTACTGAAGATCCGCTGTCCTTCGATCAGATCTCGCATTTCTTCGGAATGAATACTTGCGCTGAGTTCCCCCTTTCTCCCTTACGTACCCCTCATGAGTTTTGTAAGATATCTTACTGTACATGATAGCGAGCTGACTTCTCAGATTCATCTCGTCGGTCCGTTTCCTATTGGCCCTACGCATGACCTTGGCTTGCTCCTCCAGCCATTCGGCCAACCTGGGATCATCGTAGTCCTCCATCCATTGATAGGGGTCATCAATACTGTCGCCAAAGTAATGGTCTGTAGAGGGTGCTTTTGCAGCCTCAGGATAGATGTAGGTTTTCTGAGCAAAACCCACCAAGAATATTGGAAGGCAGATCGAGAAGAGAATCAGTCTGATCGTCATACAGAATTAGCAGTTTTGAGTCCGTTGCGCGCAGCAATATCACAAAACTGGGAAGGAGATCCATTTAAAATGGATTGATCCTGAAGGATCATAACATGAGCATTATCAATTGTTTGAATGAACTAAAAGTACCTACTCAGAAAAATCCAATAGAAGAGCGCTCCGAAGAGTATGTACTTTACGATATAGTAGAGTGTTCGATTGTAGGCCTTGAGCTTCTTCCCGAGAATGCGCTGTTGATATAAGATACCGAAGATCTTGTTGATTCCACCGGTTTTGTCGGTCGTTTGGTTTGGGGAGGTCGCCGCGGCCATGATCAGCTTTCCGAAGGCTCGATTGATCCATCGCACCCAGCCAAACCTCACGGGCCGCTCCACATCGCAGAAGAAGATGACCCGGTCTTCGTCACTCTCATTGTGAGCGTAGTGAATGTAGGTCTCATCGAACAGGACAGCCTCTCCGTCCGTCCAGTGGTAGGGGGTTCCATCTACGATGATTCGACAATCTTCAGAGTTGGGTGTTTGTAAGCCCAAGTGATAGCGCAAAGACCCCGCATACGGATCCCGATGCTTCGGTAGCTTGGCACCTGAGGGTAAGTTGACAAACATGGCCGCCTTGATCCCCGGTACCTCACGTATGAGCTCGATGGTCTTGGGGCAGGCATCCAAAGCGGAGGGGTGAAACTCTCCATACCACTTGACATAAAATCTTTTCCATCCTCTCCGAAAGAAGGAATTAAACCCGATGTCATCGAGCTTCTTGGAGCTTTTGATGGCTTCTTTCTCCTCCAGTTGTAGTCCTTCTTCCCGAATCGTCTGCCAGTTATCGGTGATGGCCTTCAAGGACGGCACATCACTCACCGACAAGTACGGAGTTCTCGGGACCGAGGAGAAAGCGTACATCAGGAGGTTGATCGGTGCCAGGAAGGTGGAGTGATCGAACAGCTGACGGAAAAACTTGAATCGCACCTTTCCACGAAAGTGGACGTACGCCGTAGAGCCCAGTATGATGGCCAAAATGATGAAACCCGGACTTTGGAAGAATTGTATTACCGCAGATACCATACCCTTAAATGTTCTTTGTGTTCATTGTGAAGGAAGTGCTCATTGGTCGTAAGACTCAATTATCCATTCTTACTCAACCACTTCCGCGCGTTGACAAAAGGTAGAATCCAAGGACTCACTTCGTGCGCCAATTTGTCGTGATAGTGTGCCCAGTTCCACGGGAAAATCGTTCGCTCCAGGTGAGGCATGATCGCAACATGTCTTCCGTCCTCAGAGGCCATCGCCGCGGTGGCAAAGTCACTGCCATTAGGATTGCCGGGAAACTCGGGATAGCTAAACTTCACCGGGACTGCATACTCACTCTCCGCCTTCGGTAAGATGAAACGCCCCTCGCCATGGGCCAACCAGATGCCTAATCGCGCCCCAACCATGTTTTGGAACATCACCGTGTTGTTGGGTAGGATATCCACGTCGATAAAGGCACTTTCAAACTTACCTGAAATGTTGTGATGCATTTTCGGATGATTATCCATGCCTGGGTACACGACCTCGAGCTCCATCATGACCTGACATCCATTGCAAACACCGAGGCTTAGCGTGTCTGGCCTGGCGTAAAAACTGTCTAGGGCTTGCTTTGCTCTTTCATTGAAAAGGAATGATCCGGCCCATCCCTTCGCGGAGCCCAACACATCGGAGTTGGAGAACCCTCCAACAAATACAATGAATCGAACGTCCGACAGGTCCTCCCGGCCCGAAATCAAATCGGTCATGTGGACGTCACGCACATCAAACCCTGCCATGTGCAATGTATAGGCCATTTCTCGGTCCCCATTGACGCCTTTTTCTCTGATGATCGCTGCCTGCAGTCCGGTAGTGCCCTTGCGGTTAAGGTCGATATCGAGGGAGTGAAATTGCCCGTCAAATCCAGCGGGAAACCGGTGGCTCAATGGTTGATGGGAATAATTCTGAAATCTTTGGTCGGCGATCTCTGGCGCCGACTGTTCCTTATCCAAAAGGTGAGAACTGCGCATCCAGGTAGTTCTGCAGGTGTCGATGTCCAAGTGCATTTCCCAATTTCCTTTTTGCATTTGGATGCGCCTTTCCTCAATGGGCTTTCCAATGACATGGTAGTCGATGCCCTTTGCTTCGAGTTGATCGCGTCCCTCTGACCCGACTTGAAGTACCAAAGCGGGTGCCTCGGCCAATAACACCTTGGTGAGATCGGATGCTTCGAAAGCGCTGAGATCAATGGCCATTCCTACTTGTGAATTGGGGAAGTTCATTTCCAGGAGTGTTGTGATCAAACCACCAGCAGAGACATCATGTCCCGCAAAAACCAAGTCTCGTTGCACCATCCCCTGTACCGTTTCAAATACCTTTCGGATCGTCGATGCGTCGACATCAGGAACTTCGCCTCCCAACTTCCCCTGAGTCTGTGCAAAAGTGCTACCCCCTAGATGGAAATCACGACTACCAAAGGGGACGTAAACCAAAAAGCTCTCTATTGCTTTAGTACTAAGCGCAGGTAGGACCGGACGTCTCACATCAGAGACCTCTGCTGCCGCACTAATGATCACCGTGCCAGGTGCTTTGACTTGCAGTCCATCGCTATATTTCTGAGTCATCGACAAGGAGTCCTTACCGGTGGGGATATTGATGCCCAGCTCGCTGGTAAATTCGCTAAGCTCCTTCACCGCCTGATAGAGTCGATAGTTTTCTCCTTCATTTTTGGCTGGCCACATCCAGTTGGCACTTAGGGACACACCCTTGAGGCCATGGGTGAGAGGTGCGAATACCAGGTTGCTAAGGGCTTCTGCCACTGACAATCTCGAACCCACACCCGGATCGATCATTCCAGCAATGGGAGCGTGTCCGATGCTCGTAGCGATTCCCTTCAGGCTCTTGAAATCCAATGCCATGATCGCCGCATTGTTCAGCGGCAGCTGAATCTCTCCTACAGTTTGTTGCAGAGCAACTTTGCCAGTGACAGATCGGTCCACTTTGTTGGTGAGCCAATCCTTACTGGCCACCGCCTCCATTTGTAAGACCTGATCAATGTAATCGGGGAGTTGAGCCAGGTCATAAGTCAGCACCTCAAACTCACGGGCCTTGCTGCTGTCTTTGAGGATCGTAATGGGCGTAGAACCAAACAGGTGCTGCAGCTTTAGATGGAAAGGGGTCTTGCCGGCTCCATTGCGAAAGGTGAGCTCCTGGTCACCCGTTGTTTCCCCAACTTCATAGTGTGGCGCCCTTTCCCTATCGGCCACTCGTTTCAGGTAGTCGAGATGTTCTTTTTTGATGATGAGTCCCATTCGCTCCTGGGATTCATTGCTCATGATTTCTTTGTCGGAGAGCGTGGGATCTCCCAGGGGCAATTTCGCTACGTTGATCGTACCCCCGGTCTCTTCCACCAACTCGCTCAGGCAGTTAAGGTGTCCTCCTGCGCCATGGTCGTGGATGGATAGGATCGGGTTGTCCTCGAGCTCCGTCATTGCCCGAACGGCGTTAGCGACACGTTTTTGCATCTCAGGGTTGGAGCGTTGGACGGCATTGAGTTCCAGTGCATTGGTAAACTCTCCCGTTGCGACCGAGGAGACAGCTCCACCACCCATGCCTATCCGGTAGTTGTCACCACCCATGACGACGATTTGCTCGTCCGCTTTGACCTCCTTTTTCTTGCTATCCTTTAGCTTGGCAAAACCAATCCCCCCAGCAAGCATGATCACCTTGTCAAATCCAAAAGTCTCTTCACCTTCCTCATGTTCAAAGGTCAGCAGGCTTCCGCAAATGAGTGGTTGACCGAATTTGTTACCGTAATCGCTGGCGCCATTCGAGGCTTTGATTAGGATTTCTTTTGGCGATTGGTAGAGCCAGGGCCGAGCTTTGATCTGCCCTTCCCATGGCCGCGGTGCTGTTCTGGGGTAGGAGGTCATATAGACGGCGGTTCCTGCCAGTGGCGTGCTGCCTTGCCCTCCCGCCATTCGATCTCGAATTTCACCTCCAGAGCCCGTGGCGGCACCATTGAAGGGCTCGACGGTCGTCGGGAAATTGTGAGTTTCGGCCTTGAGCGAAATAACGGATTCGAAATCGCTTGTGGAAAAGTTGGCAGGTTGATCCTGCACTACCGGAGCAAATTGTTCCACCTTGGGTCCGCGGATAAACGCGACGTTGTCTTTGTAGGCAGAGACGATGAGGTTCGGATGGTCTTTGGAGGTCTTTTTGATCCATTGGAACAAGGTCATTTCTTGTTGCTCGCCATCGATGACAAAGGTCCCATTGAAGATTTTATGTCGGCAGTGCTCAGAATTAATCTGCGAAAACCCAAATACCTCCGAGTCTGTCAAGGGCCGACCAATTTCCTTTGCTACCTCCTCCAAGAAAGCGATTTCATCCGGCGACAGCGCCAGACCTTCTTCTTCGTTGTACTTTTTGAGGTCAGTGACTTCTCTGATTTCTTCCGGGGCAATTGGCAGATCAAAGAGCGTCTGGTCCAGCTCCTCGTAGTGCCGCTGGAGCATGGGGTCAAAGGATTGACCTTTTTGTCTTTCGTAGCGTTCGATTCGGCTGATCCCATGAACGCCAGCGTTGGTCGCTATCTCGACGGCATTGGTGCTCCATGGAGTGATCATCTCCTTTCTTGGCCCAATGAAAGTACCAGAGATGGACTCGGTCTCGACTAGGGTAGCGCCCGAGAACAACCAGGATAAGCGCCTTATGTCCTCAGTCGAGAGGGAAGAAGTGCTGCTAAGCGCAAAGAATTCGTCGGGGGATTTTTGGAAAAATTGGATCATCGGATTGGCGCGCCTCAATTAAGCCGCAAAAATAGAGCAATCACCCCTAATTAGTATTTTCAAGATCAAGCAAAAGATCCCAAGTGGCCGCGACAATTTCGTGGTGTCTTGTAGGTAGGATATGGCTGGTTGTTGTTTTTACCTTTTTCATCGTGGGTAGCACTTCTCGGACGGGTATGATGTAGTCCTTTGTTCCCAAAAAGACCCGTATCGGTACGGCCGCTTTGTTGAGTTGGCGTATCAATTGACGCTTCGGGAGGCCCAAAGGTCGAAACAGCGTCCAGCAGTAGTAGACGCGCATCCGATGCTCGACCGGCCCCAGTTCTTTCCGACTAAACTTTACCAGGGACGTGCTGGCCAGCTTCCACTTCTCAACCCAGCGTAGAATCTGCTCAAAGTGCGTGGGGTGGGACATCAGATAGTGAAAGACCGGTTGGAAGGAGAGCGCCAGTCGATACCAAAATGAGCGATAGATGCCATCGGGTGCGACCAAGAAGGCCTGCCTAATGTAGTCGGGTAAAACGACCAAAGTTGCTAGCGCAAATCGCCCTCCCATGCTATATCCAGCAATGGTAATGCTGTGCTTCTTGATGCGCTCTTGCTGGATAAAGACTTTGAATATTTCGCGCCAGCGCTTGAGCGTCATTGGGGTACGATCGCCCTCACTCCTTCCGTGATAGAAGAGGTCGAAGGCGTAGAACCGGTACTGTGCTCGCCAAGAGTGTGGAGGAGAAAATTCCTCTGCATTCTCACCAAATCCATGAAAATATAGAAAAGGTGCCGAGCCACTTCCGAAGGTGCGGTAATGCAGGCAATGGCCGTCGGTTTTTACAAAATGGCTTTGATTCAATCGTTTGCATGTAAAATACTCAAAAAAATAACTCAGTAAGGCGAACCTATTCAAAGGACCTGCGTTGAGACTCAGGAAACTTTTGGAGCTTTGAAAGTTTCCTGAGGTAACACATGGCAGAGAAATTGGATTTAGAAATCAGGCAACGGATTATAGACGGCTCGATGCACCTCTTCAACCAGTACGGTGTTCGCAGTGTGACGATGGATGATGTCGCTCGAGAGGTCTCTATGTCTAAAAAGACACTTTATCAGTACTTCACAAACAAAGACGGGTTAGTAACGGCTGCCGCCAAGTCTCACATAGAACAAGAGAAAGTCGAATATGCGGGTATCGCAGAAGTCGCCGAAAATGCGATTGATGAGCTGCGATTGATAGGGGACTGCATGCGTAAAGACCTAAGGGACATGAACCCGTCACTTCTGTTTGATCTTCAGAAATTTCACCGTGAAGCATGGGACGCATTTCTAGATTTTAAAAATGAATTTATCCGAGGGAATATCGAACAGAACCTCCAGCGAGGTATTGCGGAGGGGTATTACCGAGAGGACCTTGATGTCCGCATCCTCTCAAGGTTTCGAGTGGAACAGGTTCAAATGATTTTTGACCCACGGGTGTTTTCGACCGAGGAGTATAGCTTCCTCGAAGTACAAATGCAGCTCTACCATCATTTTGTCTACGGGTTGCTCACAGAAAAAGGACGAAGACTTTTCAACGACTACAATAAGAACGAAGCAAAAACCACGATTTCATGAGACAGTTAGGTCTGCTAATTGCGTATATCGTCACGATTCCGATTCTTGCCCAGGAGCAGGAAATGGGAATGAGCCTGCAGCAATGCATTGACTATGCATTGGAAAATAATGAGCAACTCAAGATCACGGATTTAGGCAAAGATGACGCCGATGCCCAGGTCGGAGAGGTCATGGCCATTGGATTGCCGCAGGTCAATATTGATGGAGGTGTAAACTACAATTACCGAGTACAACGAAGCATTGTCGATGCCACCAACTTCAATCCTGACTTGCCGGAAGGCACTGAAGCTGAAATCGCGTTTGGGCTTCCTTACGATGGTAATATCGTACTTGGCGCTCGTCAATTGATTTTTGATGGGTCCTATTTTGTGGGTCTGCAGGCGGCAAAGACGTTAAGAGAATTGGCTTCCAAGGACCACATCCGGAACGAAATCGATATTATAGAATCAGTAGCAAAAGCTTACTACACTGTATTGGTCAACACGGAAAGGTTGGAGCTCCTCGATCGAAACTACTCGCGATTGGATACCCTTTTGTACGAGACCTCACAGATGTTCGAAAATGGGTTTGCTGAGAAAATCGATGTTGATCGAATCCGGGTAAACTTCAACAATGTACGGGTAGATCGACAACGAGCGCGTCGACTGAACGATGTGGCCATGAACCTGCTGAAGTTTCAGATGGGCATGGACCTGAAGCAGTCGATCGCAC
>JBCCXG010000124.1:0-11806 GCA_039191945.1 Bacteroidota bacterium | reverse complement strand
CGATCGGCGACGAGCGCGCGGTGTTCAGCGTCCTTTCGTGCTCGCTCTTCCGCATAAACTGTGATCTCTGTGAGCTGGACTTTATCGTTTTTCGGTCAAGAATAGTTAAACCATCATCCCATCCCTGATCTTTATCTGCAGTTGCTTAGGAGATATACCAAACTGGCGCTGAAAAGCCCTAATGAAATAGGAGACATTATCGTAACCCGCATGGTAAGCCAACTGGGTCACACTCAAGTCCGGCGATGCCAAGAGCCGATCATGTGCCTTCGCCATTCGCTTCTCCATCAGCCAGCTCTTGGGTGATTGCCCAAACTGGCGTTTGAAGTCCCGATGGAATGTAGAAACACTCCTACCGGTCAAGTAGGCATAGTCTTCGATACCTAGCGGCTTTTCGAAGTTTTGCTCCATGAAGTTCTTCACGCTTTGCTTCTTCCGATTTCTAAGGGCAAAGAGCATGGCAAGCAGTCGACTTCCTTCTGCTGAGCCCGCTACCAAGTGCAAAAATTCCAACAGCTTTAGGCTTGTCAAATCGCGGTGTTTATAGGCGGATTGCAGCCGAATAAGATTGTCAAGAAAGAGCGCCAAATCATCTGAGAAATGGAATATGGCAAAAGAGGTCCGTTCGATCCCGTTGGCTCCAGGGCTTTCAAAGCGCTCTAAGAAGCTTTCGATCAATTCATCGTCGAAAAAGAAGACAGTCGCTCGAAAGGGCTCGGTCTGGGGGATGATATCCGAGATCATGTAAATACCTCTTGGCAAGAGGATCATCTTACCGGGATCTACGACCTGTCGCTCGCCATCAGGGGTATTAGCAACGAGATGTCCGGCATGTACCACGGTGATTGCATGAGCAGCAAGGTATCTCTCATTATTGGCATTGACCTCCATCGCCTCTTTTCTGATGACGCAGTTCCTCCCATTTCGAAGAAACACGTCAATCTTCGGATTGTCAAAAAAAGCCTGCGGAACTGAAATCATACCTACAAATCAGCGGAAGCTGAACGCTTAAAACTAGTCGTTTCCCTTGAAAATAGCACTTTTCAATCAGTGCGCAGAATTCAAATCCCGTAAAAGTGAAGGAGGATGTCGTCAAGCAAGGGTTTCCAGTTCTTCCAGTTGTGACCCTCAGGCACCTCCTGATACTTGAATTCATACCCTTTCTCCTCCAGAATACGCTTCAGCCGACGCGTATCCCGCGCCTTGTCATTGACCGTCCCTGTGCTCAGGTAGATGTCGATTGGCAATCGATCGCGTGCCACGAACTCGTCGAAAATATCCGGACAGGGGTGAGGGGCCGGTGATTGTATGCCGATTTTGCCAAAGAGGTCACTTGCGTGGATCGCAAAATACATCGAGTTCAGACCGCCAAAGGAAAGGCCCAGTAAGCCAGTGTCCTCCCGACTTTTGCTCGCTGCATAGCGCTGTTGGATCTCTGGGATCAGCTCCTCGCGATAGAAGGACACATAGTCCGGATTACAAAGAAACTGCTGGTTTCGCCGGTTCCTTGATTCGTTATTGGGGTCAAAAGCGTCGACCAGTACAAGCAAGTGCGGATCTACTTTGCCTTCGCGGATCAGAGAACGAGACAGCGCTACGATATCACCTCGCTCACAATACCACTTTCCATCGGTGACATACAAGGCCGGTAGCTCCCGACCTGAGAAGCCCTCAGGTACATGTACCCAGTATCTGACATCGTATCCAAGGTGTTCACTCTTGATAAGGTGCTCGTCCACACCCCTTGGTATGTAGGTTGAGACAAGCAGGAAAAGGCAGAATAATCTCATCGGCGCAGGAAGGACATAGTGGTTAGGATAACGTTGAACAAGGGCTTAAGTTGGCCTTTACACGGCTGTTGGCATCGTGATTTCTTACAAGGACAGCTGAGCTCTCATGCGAGAACCTCAACGGCAATCGCCAGGGTCGCGGCGACCACACTCACAATCGTTCGTTTCAGTCCAAGCCGATGATTCGGGCTGGACTCCACAAAAATCGTAGTAGAAATATGTAGGAAACTGCCGCTTACAACGCCAAAGAGGATCAAAAGCGTCTCTTGAGAGAGGGACAAAAACACGTTGCTGATCAATATCCCCATGGGCGAAGCCAGCGAGAAGATCAACAATAGCACGACCTCCAATACTCGGGGCCGAGTGCCGGTCTTGATCACGGCCATCAAGGCGAATGCGGCAGGTATCTTGTGAAATAGGATACCGAGGAGTAGTGAGTACGATTCATGATCATGAAAGTGAGACTCATGATGATGGTGAAAGTGAGACCCGTGCGTCAACAATGACCCTTCCAGAACGGAGTGGACAATCAGCGCGATCATTAATCCGGCAGTCCTGCCGGGGGTGGCGTGTTCCTTATGAAAATGACCATGCTCTACCCCGCTGGTGAAAGCCTCAAGGAACTGCTGTAAAAAGAACCCGATCAAGACAAATATGCCCATCCGCACGGGACGATCACTGACCGTAAATAGCTCTGGCAATATATGAATGACAGTGATCGAGAAGAGAAAAGTACCCGCAAAGATCAGCGGCAGACGCAGGTCGTCCGCTTTGAACTTGACCCAATAAACCAGCATCCCTCCTGCGAAGGTGCCAAAAAGAAGTACAATGAAATTCAGCGCCATACTTCGGTAATGAATATCAATCGTTCAGACTGATCAGGGTGATAGGGTGCTCGTCCATAATCCCCGAAAACTTCAACCGGCTTTAAGCCTGCCGTTTCAAAGCAATTTAGAAATTCCACTCGACGAATTGCTTTTACTTTCTACCCATGTGGAAGCGTTTGAAATCGTTCGACGAGCCAAACCACTCTCATCACCGTTACTCCTTCTCACTGCTCGGTGGGTTCGGCCGTCCGATCCATGGTCACATACCTCCGGATGCCTGTGGATTGGTAGGTTTTTACGTCGTCCCCATCCCGGTAGACTAGGATTGCCTCCAGCTTTGGATCCCTTTCAATCAGCGCTATGGACTTATCGACGCCCATCACCATAAAAGCCGTAGCGTAGGCATCAGCCAGCATGCATTCAGGGCTGAAGACCGAGGCGCTCAATATGCTGTTGAAGTTGTTGTAGCCCGTTCGCGGATCGATAATGTGCGCAAAAGTTTGTCCATCTTTTTCGTAGTAATTGCGATAGTTGCCCGATGTGGCCAGCGACCGATTGTCCATATTGACGATCGCTAGCAGCTTACGTTCATTTTTTGCTACCAAAGGATCCTCTATTCCGAGGCGCCAAAGCTCCTCTTGCATGTTGGTCCCCCTGGTTCGGACCTCGCCACCGATTTCCACCATGTATCTATCTACTTCCAATGACTCTAAATAAATGGCCACCAAATCCACCGCATAGCCCTTTGCGATTGCGCTGAAGTCCAGGTACATATTGGGACGCTTGGTTACAAATTGGCTATTGAATTGAATCTTACCGAAGTTGACAAAGGCTCTCAGAGAATCCACTTCCATGGAGTCTGGTTGATAGGTTACACCCTCCGGTCCAAAGCCCCAGGCGTTGACCAGTGGACCTACCGTTGGGTCGAACGCCCCGTCCGTCGCATCGACTACGTCTCGGCTCGCCTGTAGTACTGGGAGAAAAAGGCTCGATTCAAAAGCCAAAGTATCATTCCTGTTGAAGCGTGAAATCTCTGAGTCGGCAATGTAAGTAGATAGGGACTTATTGAACTCAGTGAGTAGCGAATCAACTCCCCATTTAATGTCTAGCTGATCTGTCGAAATGGCTTTGATGCTGTAGGGTACGGTGCCCATGGTCTGGCCGGTGATTTCCGTCAAGCGGGGTTGAGGACCCTCCCGGCGGGCGACCCAAAAGAGTCCAACGACCATCGCCAATCCGAAGATCACACGAGGAGTTTTGCTGGAAGCGGCCTTGCTCATGGTGACGTTTAGTTTGGGCCACAATAATAGGCGATGGACGACACTCCTCCCTATATTTGTTATAGAAACGATGCGAGAAGATTACTTAAGCAGTGACGGCGAGGGATTGTCCTCTACGGAGAAGGAATTTGAAAAGGCCCTCCGACCACTAAGCTTCGAGGACTTCTCCGGACAGCAAAAAGTCGTGGAGAATCTCAGGGTGTTCGTTCAGGCTGCCAAGCTTCGCGGAGAGCCCCTGGATCATGTATTACTCCACGGCCCTCCAGGATTGGGTAAAACCACTCTCTCTCACATCATCGCGAACGAACTCGGCGCCAACATCAAGTCTACCAGCGGCCCCGTACTGGACAAGCCTAGCGAGTTGGCCGGCCTACTGACCAATTTGGAAGATCATGATGTCCTCTTCATCGACGAGATCCATCGGCTCAATCCCGTCGTGGAAGAATACCTCTACTCCGCCATGGAGGACTACAAGATTGATATCATGCTAGACTCCGGGCCCAACGCACGAACCGTTCAGATTGCACTCAACCCCTTCACACTGATCGGGGCGACTACGCGCTCTGGTCTTCTTACTGCTCCACTTAGGGCCAGGTTTGGCATCAATTCACGCTTGGAGTATTATGATGCCAAGTTACTGACCCGAATCGTTGGGCGCTCTGCAGATATCCTCCAGGCCGCAATCGACGAGGAGGCTGCCTACGAAATTGCCAGAAGAAGCCGAGGTACGCCTCGTATCGCCAACAACCTCTTGCGTAGGACCCGTGACTTCGCCCAGATCAAGGGAGATGGTGCCATCACGCTCCCGATTGCCAAGATGGCCCTAGAAGCATTGGATGTGGATGGTCACGGACTGGATGAGATGGACAATCGCATATTGGCCACGATCATTCATAAGTTCAAAGGTGGTCCGGTGGGACTTTCCACGATTGCAACCGCTTGCGGAGAAGAAGCGGAGACCATCGAGGAAGTTTACGAGCCCTTCCTCATCATGGAGGGCTTCATCAAGCGAACCTCTCGCGGACGCCAAGCTACGGAACTGGCCTACCAGCACCTTGGCGAGATCCCTCCGCAGCGAATGGGTACCCTCTTCTAATGAACCCCGAGAAGACCAGCCAATGGATCAAGCAAATCAGCCGGGAGCTGGGTTTTGATCACTGTGGCGTTGCCAAAGCGGAGTTTTTGGAGCAAGAAGCACCGAGACTCGAGGAGTGGCTCAAGCGAAACTACCAGGGTCAGATGAGCTACCTCGAACAACACTTCGACAAGCGACTGGATCCGCGGGAGTTGGTTCCCGGCGCCCAATCCGTCATCTCCCTAATCTACAACTATCACCCAAGTCAAACCTTCCAAAAAGAGGGTCAGCCCAAACTGGCCAAATATGCCTATGGCCACGACTACCATTTTGTGATCAAAAGCAAACTGCGGGCCTTCATGGAGCGACTACAGGAGCAGCTAGGGCAGGTCGAGGGGCGGGCCTTTGTCGATTCCGCCCCGGTACACGAGCGTGCTTGGGCGCGAAAAGCCGGACTCGGCTGGGTCGGCAAAAATTCACTGCTACTCAACCGCGAGATGGGCAGTTTCTTCTTCCTGGCCGAGCTGATCCTCGACCTGGAGCTGGCGCCGGATCCACCCATCAACGACTACTGCGGCACCTGCACCAAATGTATGGACGCCTGCCCCACTGACGCGATACCCGCACCTTACGTTGTGGATGGTAGCCGTTGCATATCCTACCTCACCATTGAGCTCAAGGAGGAGATCCCCTCGGGGTTTACCGACAAAATGGAGGATTGGGTCTTCGGATGTGACATCTGCCAGGACGTCTGTCCGTGGAATCGATTCTCCCGACCACATGGTGAGCCTGCTTTCACGCCTCAGGGCTGGGAAGAGTTTGAAAAGCGAGAATGGCAGGAAATGACCAAGGAGGTATTCCAGCGCGTCTTCAAAAAAAGTGCTGTCAAGCGCACGAAGTTCGAGGGACTCCAACGCAACGTTCGTTTTGCCTTTGATTGATGGTGAGCAGACGGCTAGTGCCTACAAATTGCCAGTACCAAAGCTATGAAAAGCTATGACCCGCCCTTTGGACACTAAGCGTAGTACGATCCCGATCTACCACGAGATCAACGATCTCCATGAACTGACAGGATCAGCCCTTAGGACCACCAACCCAATGTTTCATTGCTTCGAGATGGCCAAGGCCAACGATTTGGAAGTCAATGCTATGGCCCCGCATCGCGTGAGCTTCTACACCCTCGCCCTTAACTTTGGGACCAGGGACTTGCACTATCGGTTGAACGAGCAGCAGTTTGACAGGCCTCAGAACTTTATCCTTTGCGTAGCTCCAGGTCAGGTAGCCAGTTGGGAGAAGAGAGATGATTGGTTAGGTTATTGCACGTTTTTTAAAGGTGAATTCCTCGATTTCAACGAGCAAGTCAATTTCCTCCACCAGTACCCATTTTTCAATATTCAGGAAACCAACCTGATTCCGATTGACAACGAGGACTTTGAAGAGATCAAAACCCTTTTTCGGCTCATCCTCGAGGAGCAATCGCGAGAACAGCCATTTGCGGTCGAGTTGATCAAGCTGCATTTCCAGGCCATTTTGTGGAAAGTCCGCCGACGCTACGAAATGATAGCGGATCACACTACTTCGGAGCGCGCCGGGATGGTCATCGCCTCACAGTTCCAGTACCTAGTCAATCAACACTTCCTGAAAAAGGCTAACATCGACGACTATGCAGAATTGCTTAACATTACCCCTAATCATTTGTCCCAGACCATTTCGAAGGTGACGGGCCAAACGGCCAAAAGCATTATCAATGCACGTAGGTTCAAAGAAGCAAGGTACCTGTTGAGCTATACGCACTTGACGATTTCGGAAATCGCCTTCCAGCTCAACTTCAGCGAACCGACGCACTTTTCGAAGTTCTTCAAAAAGATGTCGGGCACCACCCCTGCCAATTTCCGAACAAGCTCCGGCCAATAGCCTTACCAGGACAGGGGCCTTTGGTCCCGGAAGAATCCCCCAGTCGGACCATCATCGGGTAGTGTGGCGGCCCATAGGATTCCGGGCACTGCTTCGGATACAGGGCGCGCTCCATACGCTTCTGTGCCAGGATAAGTGGCTACGAAGCCGGGGCAGATCGAGTTGATTTTGATGCTGTCGCCCGCCTCTGTGAACTGTCGGGCGAGCTTTATGCTCAGGCCATTCAGCGCCAGCTTGGAGATGCCGTAAGATGTCACATAACCTTGATGAACGCCTAGCCCAAACTGGGGATCACCAAAGGAACCGGCACCGCTAGATACATTGACGATCCGCGCTTGACTAGCAGCCCTTAGTAAGGGATGAAGCTGTTGGATCAGGCGCCATGCTCCGAAGAGATTGACCTCTAGGGTCTTCCTGGTTTCCTCCAGATCGGTTTCCAAGGGTTGAACGCCCATATCGAAGCCGGCACCCGCATTATTGATGAGGACATCCAACCGGTTATACCGCCCTTCCATCCATCGTGCTAAGCGCTTCACACTCGCATCATCCGTAATGTCCAGGGACACCGCTACCACTTGATTGTTCGGGGTCGAGAGTTGACTGGCGAGCTCAGTAGCCACACCTTCAGACCGAGCGGAGATGATTACTTCAAATCCTGCCTGAACAGCGGCTTCCGCTATACCGAAACCGATACCTTTCACCCTACTCACGCCAGTGATCAGCATGATCTTTTTCATATGTTCCATAAGTTGATGTTTCGTGATCAAAATCTTCAAGATGAGTTCAAAGCTACTGGCTTGGGTAAGTTGATTGGTGATCCATATCTTGGTCTAACTGGCAAAAATCTTGGAATGCGATAGCGCCCCAAGTGTTGTAGGCCTCAATGCGCATAGATAGTCGTTAGCGCCATATCTTCGTCCTATGTCCAACCGCGCAATCCTCCTCATTCACTGTCCCGACCAAAAAGGACTGATCTCGATCATCACAAAGTTCCTTTGGGATCGCAATGCCAATGTGGTAGACCTCGACGAGCACGCGGATACCGAGCTGGGCGTTTTTTTCTGCAGGGTCGAATGGGAAGCTGAAGATGGCTTAGACCAAAAGCGACTAGAGGAACAGTTCCAGGCAGAAATCGCCGATAGGTACGAAATGATCTGGAAAGTCTATTTTACCAAGGATAAGACCCGGATGGGGCTGTTTGTCTCCAAGAGCAACCATTGCCTCTATGACATTCTCTTCCGAGCGCAGCAAAAAGGTTGGCCCTTCGAATTACCCTTAATCATCAGCAACCACGAAAGCAATCAGCAAATCGCCGAGCGATTTGACATTCCCTTTTTCGCCTTCGAGGTGACGCCGGAAAATAGAGCTGAAGTCGAGAAACAGCAGATCGGTTTGTTGCAGGAATACCAGGTGGATTTCATCGTATTGGCCCGCTATATGCAGATCCTTAGCCCTTCTTTTGTAAAGCAATTCCCCAACCAAATCATCAATATCCACCACTCCTTCCTACCAGCGTTTCCCGGTGCCCGACCATACCACCAAGCCTACGAGCGGGGTGTGAAGATCATCGGAGCGACGAGCCATTATGTGACGGAGGACTTAGATGCGGGTCCGATCATCGAGCAAGACGTGGTCAAGATCTCACACAAGGATGAGGTTGCCGACTTGGTTAGGAAAGGACAGGATCTGGAAAAGATCGTCTTGTCCCGTGCGATCTGGGCGCACATCCACCGAAAGGTGCTACCCTACGGAAACAAGACCATTATCTTTGATTAGATTGACTCGCAGGGCTCATAACCCTGCGAGCTTTTCAGTTTTCAACCTTAGAGGTTTACGGTTGGAGACTTCACGCTCTCGTAGCCTACAAAGCTTACGATCAACTGTTCAGATTCCTCCGCTTCTATCCGGAAAGTACCGTCGAGATCAGAAACCGTACCGGCAGTAGTGCCAGCGATGACGATGTTCGCACCCGGCAGCTCATTGTTCTGCTCGTCGTAGACAGTTCCACTCCAGGCACCACTGCTGTAATCCCATTGGATGTTGAGCTGGCTATTCCGCACTGTCAGCTCATCAATAATAATAGCCCCCTGGGGCGTGCCATCTGCATTGTTCTCTTCTTGCAGTTTGAAAGTAAGGGGCATTACCATTCGGACCCGTACCGTACGGCCCCTCTGGGATGCTGGCTTGAAAGAGGATACGGCACCCAGTACTCGCTTCGCTTCTTCATCGATCCCAGCGCCAAGGCCCTTGACCACCTCTATGTTGGATAGCGAGCCGTCTCGCTCCACTACAAACTGTGCAAACAATTTGCCTTCAACACCCTTGACTCGTGCTTCTTTCGGATATCGAATCTCGCTCATCACAGTACTGTAAAAGGCGGACATCCCCCCCTCAAAATCAGGAAGTTGCTCCACCACGGTAAAGAGTTCCCGCTCTTCACCGCCGGTGCCCTCCACCTGACCTACACGCTCTTCGGTACAAGCAAAAGCAATGAAGAGTCCTGTTACTAATGCTACTATTGCCCCTGGCTTCCAGGGACTGACGTTCTTCGTTTTTCGTTTCATCTCACTCAATCGTTGTAGAATTAAACCATCATGGAACGAACTGGCCAGGCTCAATCCATTTGACCTTAAAGTAGAACTGATCAGTATAGACGAATACTGGTTGACGGTGTATGACCTTAGGGCATACTCGTCCGCCTGGTACTCGTGTATTTTTTTAATTTCCTTCCGGATAATCCAGGAAGTGGGAAGCCACCAAAAGAAGACCTTGAAGAGCTCAAAGAGCATCAGATCATAGGTATGTCCAAAGGTGACGTGTGCTTTTTCGTGCCGTAGGATGGCATCGTACTCTTCCTGATTTCTGCTGATGCCAGCACTGAGAAAAATCCAGTTGAAAAAAGTGAAGCTGCCCTTGATCTGCTGCACTCTGCGGATATACAACTTGCCCCACTTCTCCAGGTGACTGTTTTTCTCCAGTCGCAGCATGAAGCGGAGATTCCGGGCAAACTTGAATAGGAAGAATGCGCTAACCAATAGGTAAGCGACAAGCAGAAGCTCGAAGGGCCAAAGCGACGAAGGGGCTAAGGGTGTCGTCGCGAGATCCGAAGGAAGCGCCGAACTCCCTGAACCCAGTACAATGGGCTCGGGTGTAGCGGCAAACAGCCTAGGCAACTTGAACAGCGGAACGACAAGCGCCAATATCGTCGCACCAACGAGGTAGCCTCTCATTTGACCGTACTGCACCTCCTGTCTTAGGAGGAGCCAATAAGCGCCCACCAATACCAGGTGAATCGCAGCGAGTTCCATCAAATAGTTGCTCATGATTTTCGCTTTTTGAGTTCTTCCAACAGTTGCTCGAGCTCATTGACGCTCAGTTGCTCATCGTCAGTGAAGAAAGAGACCATCTCTCGGTAAGACCCATCGAAGTACTTCTTCACAAAGCCTTTCATAAAAGCCTGAGTATAATCGTCCTTACTGATAACCGGATGGTACTTGTGGGACTGACCATGTGACTCATGTCCCACAAAACCCTTTTGCTGAAGGATCCGCACAATAGTGGATACCGTACTGTACGCTGGTTTTGGATCCGACATCTCAGCGATGATGTCCTTGACAAAGGCGGATTGCAACTGCCAGAGGACCTGCATGATCTCTTCTTCGGCTTTGGTTAACTCTTTCATTTCACTTTCAGATAGCTATTCATTTACTCTTGGTTCTAGCAGACTCCCGCCGCTAATTGTTCATCGCTGCATAATCCTGCAAAGCAATCTTTATGCTGGAAATCACCAGCTCCGGATCGTCCCACTGCACAAAATGGCCCGCACTGCCACTGTACAGCAGCACCCCATGATCTACCGACTGGATGACATCGGTCCACCTTGACACCCTTTGGCGCATCTTTGCCCGGAACACCGCTTCTTCATCATAGGTCTTCGGATGCTTCGATGAATCAAACCTCCCACCCGTGATAATGTGGACGGGGACATTGGGCAGGGGATTGCTAACGATTTCCTGAAACTCCTGTTCCCTTACCTTCTCGAGGTACTGACCCTCCCTCCGGATGGGAGGTGGTGACTTTTCATGACGATGGTTTCTCCTCTGAATGAATGAGTCAATGAGGCTATCGACACGGGAAGACTTCCAATCCAGCACATCATAGTAGGCGCGTCTATTCTGGTGATTTTCGGTGAAGTCAGCCGGATCAATGATCACGAGCCCGGCCAACAATTCGGGATGATGGATGGCAAAACCACGAACATAAAGTCCCCCCAAAGAGTGCCCAACCAAGAGATAGGGCGGTGGCAGCTCCAACTGGTCAAGTAAGTTGATCAATCGTGCAGAGACATTTTCCATCGTCGGCTCCTCATCTACCGCCTCGGATTCCCCAACGCCAGGTCGATCATACGCCACTACTGGAGCTAGTCGCGAAACTTCATGGATAACCCGGTCCCAATTGCCCTGGGGAGTCCCATGACCGCTTTCAAACACGACAACAGGCTGACCATCTTTTCTCTGATCCAGGCCCATCGCGTTAATCCTAATACTTGTATCATCCACCGTAATGGACCGAAGCTGGGCAAATACAGATAGCTCCTGAGACAGAAGGACTAGGAAACACATGTAGACTTTTATTGCTCGATTCATTGAAGTATTTGCTCGGTCATTTGCTGAAGGTCAACCATCCAAACTAAATAATTAGTTCGAAACTAAGAGTTTAGTTCGGAATGAGCAAGAAGGCTGACTAAAAACTTAGTTTGCATCGCCGCTACTTACATGAATGGTTCAGTATTATTATGAATGGTATTTATTAATATCTATCTTAATCGGAGCCGCTGCCTTTACCGCCCAGACCCTTCCGATAGCTATCGGGTCGGAAGAGGCAGCCAGCGAGGAATTCTGAGTTCAAGGAGTTTTGAAT
>JBCCXG010000123.1:0-11818 GCA_039191945.1 Bacteroidota bacterium | reverse complement strand
GACTGGTTTTTGCCTCGGTCTTGAGTTGCTGGCACATGTCTGTACCGTTCATTTTGGGCATCATCACATCGCTTACAATCAGGTCTGGATCCTGATCGTTGGCCATTTGGTACCCTTCCTCACCATCTTCCGCTTTCAGGATGTTAAAATTACTTTGAAGGGCTTGTGCGATGAATTCCCTCATGTCGGGGTTGTCTTCAACGACGAGAATCGTAGGTAGTGTAGGCTCAGGGGTAGCGGACGAAGCGATGGCGTTGCTAGTTTCAATCTCAACAGATAGGGTAGTGGTCGCCAAGGTGCCGTTGCCTTCCGCGGTACGCTGGCTTACCTCGAGGTGCTTCTTGCCTATGGGGATTTGCACCTTAAAGCTGCTGCCCTTGCCTTCCTCGCTCATCGCGGTGATGGTGCCTTTGTGTAACTCTACCAGTTCTTTGGTGAGCGACAGACCAATGCCCGTGCCCTGACTGCCATCTTTGGTGTTGTTAGTGGTTTGGTAGAATCGGTCAAAGACAAACGCCAACTCCTCCTCTTTGATACCGATCCCGCTATCCTTCACGATGATTTCTGCCCAGTCTTTACCGTTTTCATGATGAGTACCCACGAAAACCACTACTTCACCACCGTGCGGAGTGAATTTGAGCGCATTCGACACGAGATTTTGCACTACGATCTCCAGCTTATCGCTATCAAACCATGCCATTAGTTCCTCCTCGTGACTGAAGAAAGTGTATTTGATGTCTTTGCTGTCCGCTAGTGAGGTATAGTTAGCTACTAGGATGCGCACAAAACGAACCAAGTCACCTTTGGCGGCGTGCAAGGCCGCTTTGCCCTCTTCCAGCTTGGAGAGGTCCAACAGTTGATTGATCAGGGTCAGGAGTCGTTGTGCATTGCGGATCATTACCCCGTACATCGATTGAGGATCGCCTTGAAAGTCTCCCCGCTGCAGCTGACGAAGTGGCCCTAGAATGAGCGTCAGGGGTGTTCGGAATTCGTGCGAGATATTGGCAAAAAAGCGGGTCTTCATTTGGTCGAGCTCCCGCTCCGCCTTGAGCCTATTGCGATTAACACGAGCACGGTAAAAGAAAAACGCGACTGCCGCCATCCCCAGAAAAGCCGTGGCGATCAACGCCCATTGCAGCGTATACCTCAAACGGTTACTGAGCAATTGCTGGGCGCGCAGGTTATTGATTTCCGCTGCCTTCGATTCGACTTCATATTGTGTTTCAAGTCTCGAGATTTGTGCTGCGGACGATTCGTTCAATATGCTATCGCTCATACCATGATAGCTTCGATAGTTTTCATAGGCTGCTTGGTAGTCACCCCGGACCGCTGCCAGTTTGGATAGGCTGCGATAAGCCCGTCGCAGGCTTTTTTTATCCTTGACGGCCTCCGCCTGGTCTAAGCTCTTTTCGAAGTAGTAACTCGCAGAATCCAAATTGCCTGCCTCCTGATGGAGTACTCCCAGAAAGTGGTAGCTCTCGGCCACCTCTTTGTTCAACTCCATTCGCTGTTTGATTTGTAAGGATTGATGGTGCTTCTGAAGAGCCTCATCGAAAAGCCCTTGTTGCCCCTGCAGCGTGGCGATGTGTTCCAATGCGAGTGCGATACCGCGCTGATGCTCATACTGTTCATAAATCTCCAGGCTCGTTTCAAAGGCTTCGAGGGCCTGGCTTTTACTGCCTCTTTTTGCGTAGAGTCCTCCCAGATTGCTCAGCGCCAGCGCCACGTTGGGCTCATCACCCAAGCTATCGAAGATGGCCCTTGTTCTTTCCAGGTAGGCAATGGCTTCCTCGTCTCGTTGCAGCTCCTTCATGATGATGCCCAGGTTGTTGAGGGAAAGCCCAATGTTTGTGGCATTGCCGGAGGCTTCATCAAGTCTCAGAACACGCAGTTGATATTCCAATGCCTTCTCTAGGTTGCCTTGATGGATATAGACCGACCCCATGTTATAAAGGCCGTTGGCGAGTAGTCCGGAGTCGCCCTTGACAACGTCGCTTTGTAGGTAGGTGCTGAGTAGGCGAATGGCCGTGGCAAAATCCCCTTTACCGTCCGCGACACGGCCCTGGTAATATTGGCCAAGGGCTACCCCTCTTTCATTCCCTTCTGATAGACTCAACTCATAGAGTATGTCGGCATATTTCCTGGCAGAATCCAATTGGTAAACTCCGGTGAAGTACAGTTGGGTCAGCTGCCGTAGTGCATTGATGTGCTCTTCACCGGTGGGAGGCGCTTCAATGATTGTCTTTAGGCTATCGATCTTTTGTTGGCTATGCTGATATCGGCTATCGGTCGGTTGCGCATGGATGAGGTGTACAACCATCCACAGATGAGCGAAGAGGAAAAGAGCTTTTGGCTTGCAAGTGCATTTGAGTGTCCTGGTGAGCAACCACATCACATCCGCGAATATTGGCAAAGGTGTAGGGAAGGTAGCAAAAAAGATGGGGTCGAGACACAAAAAAAGGTGAGCCTATCAGCCCACCCTTTTCAAATTGCTAGTCATCCTTTCCACTTCGAAAAAGACTTAAGCATCGCCTATTGCACCACATTTAGCCCAAGGTCAATGTATAGTCGTCGGTAGTTTTGGCCACGCTGCCAGTTGTGCAGCTGTTTTTCCAAGGCCTTGATCATGCTTCTTCGTTTCATAATGATGTGTAGGTTTTAAAAGCTCTTTTCAGTTTTTAGCTTGCCGATGGAGAAGCCGTGCTTTTGGGCGAGTTCAGCAATCAGCTTGACTTTGGTCTTTTCGACACATCCGTAGCTGAAGTGTTCGCTGATATCCTCCAATCCGAGCAGCATCGTCTCACTCATGCAGGCGTAGGCTTCACCGGGGTTGAGGGGGACACCGCCGAGCCGGAAATTGGGATTCTTCGGCAGCTCAATAATCCCACCGCCAATCACGGTCACGTTGGATTTCGTCAGCTTGACCAAGTCGTCCACGTCCTGAGGAACGGCGATGTCGCAGATGATGGTAGGATGTTCTCCGAGGGTGTCAGGGAAGATGATCGGCTCAGGACTATTCGATGCAGCGACAATGAGATTGGCGTCCTTGAGTGCGGTGAGGTCTTCGGCGATTTGCAAAGGAGCACGGTCTCCCAATTCGATGAGCAACTGGTCGTGAATCCAGCGTCCGACATCTTCCGGAAGGCTGCCACCGTCAAGCATGAGTTGGATAGTCTTTGTGTGTAGGATGGCGCTGGCGATGCCCTGAAGGTCCTTGCACTTTTTCGAGTTTTTGATTTGCAGGAATGCATGCCCATAGATCTTGGAGGCCAAGGGGACGAGTGTCTGACCGCGCCCCTCACGGGCAATGAGCGTGATTTTGGGCACGGTCTCAGCCATGAGCTCACAATAGATACTGCAGATGTTACCCCCCGCTCCGATGGCTGCCAAGTGAGAGTGCTCGGGAAGTATATTTTCAGCCTCAGCAGCCTGGGCCATGGCTTGTACGCCTGAGGCCACGGTATAGCTATTGCCAGTTGTCATGGCCACATCCCAACTATCGACAGACTTGCAGTTTCGCGAGATGATACTGGAGAACCCACCGAACCCGAGGGTTTTGAAACCTTGCTGCTCAGCTAGACTGACGGCCTGCTGAATCAGTCGCTGGCCGACTTCCCCTTTGCGTTCGCGGATGCCCTTGATGATTAGATCACTGTCGATGAACAGTCCAATGAAATTGAATTGGGTCCGTTCACCATTGGCCGAGGTAATCACCATTTTGTCATAAACACAGGGCTCGATGACATCGTGAAATCGATTCAGCAGTAGCTTCCTTTCGTCCGGTGAAAACTCCTCGAATGAGGGGTCCCAAAGGGCTAGGTGATCAGCGTGGATAAAATGGCCGATAAAACCAACCTGGTTGAGTTGATCACCACCGACAGGTGCGGCATGATGCGCATTATCTGCAGCGTAATTCTCAATATCATTAGCATGGCAGAAAAGGTTCTTTTTGAGGGTGTATGAAAGAAGGAAATAACTGTTCTGTTTCTGGAGGACTTCGCACAAGCGGTCAAGGGCGGTTAGCAATTGCTGACAAGCTTGTTTAGAGATATCGTATGAGGGCTCAAGGCGGATGGTCGCGGCGCTGGACAAAGTAGGGGCGACCCGTATTCCGAAATTATTGAGCAAGAAACCAGAGACCACGTATCCCAGCAGCTTTTGCTGCGCCAGGGCGCGCAACACGAAGGAGGGACTCTCAGAAAAATCGGCAAATTGTATTCCAATCATCAAACCCGTGCCGGACACTTCCCGAATGATTTGCGGATACTTACGCTTTAGGTCCTCCAAACCAATCATTAGGTAGTTGCCTCTGATTTTGCATTTGTTGAGCGCTCGCTGCTCTTCGAGTAGCTGCAGACTACGCAATGCCACATTGGCGCTCCAGTCGTCCTCGGCAAAGGTGGAAGTGTGAACCATCCCAAAGGAGGATTGGTAGAGCTCCTCCCGGACCATGAACGCTGATACTTTGGACAGACCCCCACCCAGGCTCTTCCCTAGTAAGTAATAATCGGCAACGACATTAGATCTTTCCGAGGCTAGGAATCGCCCGGTTCGCCCCATGCCGCATTGTATTTCGTCAAACACCAAAGCGAAGTCGTGTGCGTCTGCAAGTGATCGACATAGCTGAAGGTATTGTCTTGAGATGGGACGAATACCTCCCTCACCTTGCACGGGTTCGATGAATAAGGCGGCCACGTTGGTGAATGACGCGGGCTGAATATCCAGAACGCCACCTGGCAAGAGCGTCGGGATAAAGTACGTGAGCTTGGCTGCGGAAATGGCATCCAACAGCATATGATTGTCCTCGGGCTCAATAAAGGTTGATGGTTTTCCAAGGCGTCGAAAGGGTTGGCGATAGTCAGGGTTCTCGGTGAGTCGCAAGGCGCCGTTGGTTTTCCCATGGAAGGACCTATTGAGGCATAGAAAAGATGGAGTTTGGTCGAATGCTTCCCGATTAAGGTCGATTATAGCATGCATGATCTCCTTGGGAGTTCCGGCTCCTGCTTGTAATCCGCGGCGGGCCAAGAGAGCAGCCATATCTGAGGACAGGCTGTAGGGCATGAGTCGGAGCTTCCTTGCGATTTGGATCGCCTTCCTGTTGAGCTCACTCAGCAGTGTTGCAATGCGTTCTTGCTGCGCGAGTTCTGCGTGCTTGATGGCTGCCTCGACTGCTTCGGCGCCGCTATTGCCGAGGGTTGTAACAAAGTTTTTGTGTGTGGAGGCATGAACCCATTGGTTGAGTGACTCCGCCAGTTGAGACGCGCCTGATCTGATACTGGCCTGCGCATTGAAAGGTACTTGCTGATCAATGTTGGATTGCATGACCTGTAATAATTCTGGGTGGTTGTGTCCAAAAATGGCGGCGCCGTATCCGCCTAGGAAATCGACAACTTTCACCTCCTGCTGGTGGTCACCTTTATAGTACAGGTAGTCACCTTCGGCTTTGTGATAGGCTTTATCAAGTCTGATCTTTTTCATGATTTCTGCGGTCATGGGCCTGCAGAATTGAGCGTACTTTTTTGTGGTATTCATAGGGTGCTTCTATTAAAGTTTGACCGTATTTTTCGTTTGGCTGACGCAAAGTTGCGGAGCAGACAAAAGCACTATACGCTACGAATTGGCCTTGGTGGGTAACAGATTGGCCATTGACTAACACATATTGGCCAAAGGGCCATTATCTGTTGATTGCTAGTGAGTTAGAGATGGAAAAGCGCTTACAGAAGGGGAGGGTTGAACAGCTATTTTGTCCAATGCAAAGGTCAATCCCTCATGAGAAGTTAGCGCTTGTTCTCCCAAAGCGAGACTGTGAAGTAGACCGGGGGCCTTTGAAGAGTTACCTATTGAAGAATCACCTCATCGATGAATAGCCAGGGGGTAGTGCCTCGGCCGTCGTGCCACTCGGGAATGGCCTTCATGGGATGGATATCTAATAGGATTTGATCGGTAGTCACTGGCTCCGAAAACTCTAAAACCATGAAATCCATCCCAGGTACTTGATAGGATGTGGGAGCGTCAAACTCGATCCGTACGCCGTCTTTTTGAGGAATCTCTGCGAAGACTTTGATCGGAGCAAAGATCCAACTGCCGTGATTGCGCAAGGTGCTGATCGTAACGGAGCTGATTGCTCGTGGTACTTCCCAATCCAGAGTGACCTGAAGGGATTGGACCTGAAAACCCATCCACTCGTTTCCAGAAAAGTTGGCACTTCCCTTCGCCATATCTACCAGACCCTTGGGGCCTGACCCTGTATAGCGTTGGACAGGTTCGCTACTTACAGTAACCTCCGCATCACGGAGATCGATGACCTTCCGGAGTACGGTTTTGGTGACATCGCTAGGCACAAAGTCGGAATGAAATGCCCGGGCAGCTACAGATCCTGAGGCATTCAAAGTGATGGGTCCATCATACCGCAGGCTCTCCTTTGTCACAGTCTCAGTATCTAGGTCGTAGTAGATGATGACTCCGGGATGGTCCAATTCCAGGGTGACTGTCGCCGATGATTGAAAAAGGACGGAATCTACCTGAACGCGGGGTTGCGCCAACTGAAATTGAAAAGGCGACGAGATGCCCTTCGTCCGAGGCGATTGACAACCTACGAAAACCACAATAAGGCAGGCGCAGGCGTTTCTGATCATACCCTATTGAGCTTGATGGGATAGGTCTGACCAGAATTCCACTGGGCCACGTACAGGTTGTCTTCGTCATCGATGCAGACGTCGTGAGGATGGATAAAGATCTTGAGCGTTTGGTACATCGACCTCAGGGCTCCGTCGGTGTATTTGGGCTCGCAACCACCCGGTGCTGATACCAATCGGTCGTCTTTGTCCAAAATAGAAACAAAGCCAGATCCCTCTGCCTTGTCCGCAGACCAAATGGTAGCCAGGTAGACGTTGTCCTTGTGAACGACCGGCCGGCAGATAAAGGCTCCCGGCAAGTCGATGGTGCTGATGTGCTTTCCATCCATCGTGAATCGCTTCAGCTTGTTTTGTGCCCGTGCGGTAATGAGCAAAATCGGTTCTTTTTGCCGGGTGTCGATGCATACGCCGTGGGCATTATCGAAGTTTTCCGGCCCTTCGCCACGTCCACCAAAAGTGTTGAGAAGCTCCCCCTTTGCGTTGTAGTGCATGATGTACTGCAAGCCGTAGCCATCGGCCACATAGACGTCTCCATTGGCGGTGATCGCAGTTTCGGTAGGCACATACTGCTCGGCTTTCTCGTATTTGCCGGAGTCAGCAGGGTAAGAGAATACTTGTACAACCTTGCCATCGATCGTTGTCTTGATCACTTCGTGGCGACTGTTGTCCGAGATATAGAGGAAGTCTTCACCGCCCTCCACATTCAGCGTCAAGCCATGTGCCCCCGGGAAATCCGTGCCCCACACCTCGATCAACTTTCCTGACTTGTCGTAAATGATGACGTTGTTTTTGGTGTGATTGGTGAGAAGCACAATTCGGCCTTTGCTGTCCTGTACCATCTCATGGCAGTCCTTCACCGGGTAAAATTGGGAGTTGAGCGCCCCCCAGTTGAGATCCACTTTATACTGGTGACTATTGTGCCCAATGATTTGGTCTTGATAGGGTTTCATCCGACTAAAGGCATTGAGGCCCATGCCCAGTCCGGCGATGGTCAGCGTAGATTTTTCGAGGAATTGTCTGCGTATCATGGTCAGGTCTTTTTGAGTGAGCTATGGATGGCTACCGACGCTCCGATGGGACGATTTGGCCGTCTGAACGGATACTCCATCCATTTAAAATTACTTCGTAATTATTAGGTGAGGGACAAAATTGTATCGCGTCCCGGCTAAAGTTGGGCACATTTAGGGTGGACAAGTCACTAGCGTAGGTACCTAACCTTTCCTTGTATGAAAGTTGGGCGTAGTAAATCTGGCGCAAGGCCCACTTTGTAGCGTCATCGAGATCCTGTTTGAATTCCACCTTTTGCCCTGCGGACGTTTGAGAGAATTGCACAAAAGCCCAGGTCTCGGGCTGGTGCATGGCAATGGCACCCTGGGGAGACCACACCCAGTTGTACTCAGGATAGTGTTTGTTGGTTGCAGGGTCGATCGTTTTAGTATAACCGTCTGCATCATGGGTAAGTCGCCAGTGGACCCGCGAGAAGTTCATCCGCCAGGTATCTCCATCCTCTGGTATCTTTTTAAGGGCTACTTCTTGCAATACGGTCCATGGCAAGGCCAGCTCTACGGTCCATTTCTCGTCGGTATCCGTGGGGTTATTGAGCGTACCGTAGAGCGCAACGCCTTTTTTGAGCCCTTGGATGTCCCAGGCATCGATGGCTCGTCCACGGTCGCGGTAGGGTTTGGTCAGTAACAGGTCCCAAACCGTCCCAAGTGCATTGATCTCCAATTCATAGTAGTTATGCGTATCTCCATCCGGATCGATAAAGACCTCAAAGTCATTTTCGTGGAAGATGACCATGTCTCGCTGGTCATAGGTGGCCCAAAGATGCTCCTCTTCCAATTCCGCAGCAATGTAGAGGTAGTCATTGTCCCACAACATCTTGGCCCGAGTTCGAAAGTAAGGTTGAGGTTTGATATCGCCCTCGATGTCCCCAAAATCCTCCGTCCACGGGGCTTGTAGCCAGTCAATTTCTTCAACCCGTCCGTCGATGCTCAACGGGTTAGTAGTTCGTTGAATGACGTAGGATTTCGGATCATACTGATAGTCATCGTGCTGCTGGCCAAGTAAGGGAGCAATCCGGATTACAAGTGCTACGAATAGGAATATGAGTTTCATTTCCGCTCAATTGTTAAAGAATCCGCACCCCTTTGCTGGCTAGACTTTCAAGTCCGTTGCCTTTTGGCTCACTTTCCGTGATGATACTGTGAACCGCATTGATTGGACACACTCTGAAAGGTTGCATCGTACCAATGTGATCGTAGGTACACATCGCAGTCACCTGGGACGAAGACCGAATCATGGCTTTTTTGGTATTGGCTATGTCCTTGTCGTTCTCCGAAAGGCCCACTTCGTCGTGGACGCTTGTGACCTCCATCAGGCAGAGATCCGCGTGTATTTCTGCTAGTGATTGGATGACGTCCATTCCCGTAGTGATTCTATGGAGATGGGAGAGCCGACCACCCAGCAGAATAGTTTCCATTTGAGGGTAATCGGTGAGCTTGGTGGCTACTTGCAATGAATTGGTAAAGATGGTTGCGGCGAAGTCAGTCGGTAAAAATTCGACAACCTTGAGATTAATCAGCCCTCCGTCCATTAAAATTACGGAATTTGGGAGCACGCATTGACTAGCCTTTTCTGCAATTCGCATTCGCCCGGTGTCTTCAGGACTGAAAGATTTCTGCTCCAGGAGGTGGTTGCCGTTGTTATTCACCATTGCACCTCCGTGCACCTTTCTGACATGGCCGGTTCTCGCCAGCTCATGCAAGTCTCGACGCACGGTATCCTCCGATACATCGAGGAGCTTACTTAGTGCGGTAGAATACACTCTTCGATGTGTCTTGATTTCCGTCAAGATGATATTATGTCGTTCCTCTTTTAGCATTCCGAATCAGCCGGGCCGAAGGCTGTGGTCTCAAAATATTCAGCAAAAAAAAGTATCAACCCTGGTGTAATCGAGGTGAATCAGCAAAAACCTGCAAAAACACTGAGAGTTGGTTAAAAATAGGAATTTGTGGCCTTTTTTGACGCCATTCTTTCGAAAAGTGTGATTTTCACATGAATGACAACGTTTGCGAAAAATAGGTTGGTAAATTGACTGCTTTCGATGTGTATTGAAATAGTTTAATCACATCTTGATATAAGTCAACTATTTGCATCTATTTGCGGATATTTGCATGGATTCATTTGATGTTCCGAACTTTTTGCTGAGATTGCCTTGGTATGTTTTTTACTACGCCTAATTGACCAATTATGAAGAAACTTTTATTAATGGTATTAATGTCGCTTGCGCTCACACCTCTCCTGTTGGCGCAAAGCACGGTGACTGGAAAGATCACCAGCTCTGACGATGGTTCTCCCATCCCAGGGGCGAATGTGCTGGAAAAAGGAACCAGCAACGGCGCCATCACCGATATCGATGGAAACTATCGAATTTCTGTGGGTGACGGGGCAACTTTAGTGTTTAGCTTCATTGGTTTCCAGACCCAAGAAATGGTTGTGGGTACACAATCGTCGATCAATGTTACGCTAGATGTCGACGTGCAGGCCTTAGATGAAGTGGTTGTTACTGCGTTTGGTATTGAGCGCGAAAAGAAGGCCCTTGGATATTCAGTCACTCAAGTCGACGGGAAGAAGTTCACAGAATCGAGGGCCGTGAACTTAGGTACTGCGCTGACCGGTAAGATCGCTGGTGTGAATGTTAACGTACCAGCAACCGGAGCCGCAGGCCAAAGCAGGGTTGTTATTCGAGGTGGTTCTTCACTTTCGGGAGACGATCAACCTCTATATGTAATTAATGGTGTGCCTATGGACAACACGAATCAAGGTGCGGCCGGCTTATGGGGTGGTCAGGATAGTGGTAATGGGCTATCATCACTTAACCCAGACGACATTGAGAGCATTTCGGTGCTGAAGGGTATGACGGCGGCGGCGCTCTATGGATCGCGAGCCAATACAGGTGTAATTTTGATCACCACGAAATCAGGTCGGGCTCAAGACGGAATTACTGTTGACTTCAATTCGAACTTCACCTTTGACGTGCCCTTCGACCTTTCCGAGTGGCAAAATCAGTACGGACATGGTACGAACGGAGAAAAGCCATTGACCCAGGAAGGTGCATTAAGTGGAGGAGGCTTCGCTTGGGGGGATCGCCTGGATGGATCCAACGTTGTCCAGTTTGATGGTATTGAGCGTCCCTACTCCGATGTTGGAGAGGATATCAGAGACTTTTATGATATCGGCCGAACGTTCACCAATACATTGGGTCTTTCTGGTGGCGGAGAGAATTATAACTTCCGATTCTCTGCTTCCTTATTGGACAACGAGGACATCATGCCCAACGCCGGTTTCGAACGTCAGACCTATGCAACGAATGTAACTGGTAAACTCGGCAAGTTCACGGCAACGGTTTCTGGTCAGTACTCAGAAGAGGATACTAAAAACAGACCCCGAGTGTCTGATACGCCAGGTAATGGTAATTTCACTGCCCTGATGAGACCAGCGACTATCTCATACGATGTACTGCGTGGCCCTACTGATAAGTTTGGTGCCAATGAAGACGGCTTCGAGAGAAGAAGCCAAGGCAATACCTTCTCACAAAATCCGTACTGGGCGGCTTATCAGTTTGCCAGAAATGACCAGCGCAACAGACTGTTGGGTAATATGTCCTTGAGATGGGATCCGCTCGATTGGGTATATGTGCAGGGACGAATTGGTACGGACTACCAGAACCGCGAGAGCGAAGAGACGGAACCTTATGGAACAGCGTACAAGCCCTTGGGTAGCTTCAACACACGTAACAGAACTGTACAAGAGACTAATATCGATCTCTTGATTGGCGCCAATCAAACTTTCGGAGATTTCGGAGTAGAGGTGCTTCTCGGAGGAAACAGAATGCGCAGATCGAACAAAACGATTCGAATTGGAGGTAATGAGCTAAGTGTTCCTTTCTTTGGGTCAGTAAATAATGTAGCTCAACAAACATATTCGTTTGGATTCCAGGAGTTTGGGATCAACTCTATTTTCGGTCAGGGAACTGTCTCGTGGAGAAACTCCATCTTCTTGAACGGAACAGTTCGAAGAGATCAGTTTTCTCAGCTGAATCCGGATGACAATGCCGTGTGGTATCCTTCTGTTGGATTGAGCATGGTATTGACCGAGGTATTTGAGCTTCCTTCCATCTT
>JBCCXG010000122.1:0-11840 GCA_039191945.1 Bacteroidota bacterium | reverse complement strand
TTCCGGGTCAGGTGGTCATAGTCGATGACGTGAAGTTGATCGCGTGCAAAGAGTTCCAGCCATCTCCTCAGTTGATCTTCATAGTAGCCACGGTGTAGGTAGGAATGCCTTTGGACAGCTTGGGATTTTGGGATTTTCCCCTGAGCCAGTTGATCGAGCTCATCTGTGACGCGTTCGCCTTCATGGCGGACTGCTGCTTGGAAGGTGCCGATGGATTCATGGTTGCGTTTCCGCTCCATCTGATAGTGCGAGTAGGCGCGATCGACGGGATTCCGCAGGATGACCACGAGCTTCATTCGTGGATCATAGTCGAACACACGTGCGGGTACCAAGGGATGCATCAAGTAATAAGGGGAGGCTTCGAAATGAAGACGGCAGCCTTTCTTCTTCCTGGGAAAATGTCTTTCGTACCAATACTTTCCCCTCTTATGGTGCAGATCAAAGTAGTGCACTTCTTTGAACAGGGACATGCAAATGGCGGGATGGCTGGCCAGCGTTGCTGAGAGTGTGGTCGTCGCTGCTTTCTGGGCGCCTATGATGAGAAATGACGGCTTTTGAGCGACTTGCCCCATAAGCCGGCTCGCTGCAAAGAGCGATTGCCGATAACCCTCCCTAGCGGCAGTCCGAAGCATACTTGTCATTCGCGTGGTTATCTGCACCAGTGTGAGGGTTTGGAATGGAAAATAGAAGGCCCATCGGCACTAGGAGATACAGCAGATTGAGAGCGTCGCTCCCGCCAAAGAATCCGTTGATCACTACGCCGAACAGTAACAAGGCTTGAATAAAGGTGATTTGTTGCTTCGTTGCGGGATCGACCGTGGATTTTTTGAGGTAAACGGAGTATCTGAACAAAATCGAAATGATCAATAATTGCAAAAGCAATCCCACGGCACCATATTCCACCAGCGTGTTCAGATAGTCGTTGTGTGCACCAGGGTCTAGCCATGAAAAGGGGGAAGAGGCCATGACCAAAGGCTTTAGATTTTGCGGCCCAATGCCAAAGAGTGGCGTTTCCTGCACTTGATCCATCGCGGTAGACAAGACGTAAAACCTCGAGATATTGCTTCGACTGGAAAAGCTGACACGATTCGCAATCGATGCCACGCGAGGGTCTTGAAAGATCCGACTACTGGCCATTTGGGCCACTTCGGACAGTGAGTTAAGCTGTTTGACGACATACGGGGTGGAGGGCAGCAGAATCGGTATAGAAATCACTCCGACAAAGACCACAGAAGCAAGCGACAACCGGACATACTGCTTCTTTCTCGCGGAAGCACGCTTGTACATCTCCCAGATCAGATAGCCAGCAGCGAACGACAACGCGATCCAACCTTTTTTCTCTCCTGAGAAAACGACAATAGTCATTACTGAAGCGAGGAGCAACGAGATGGATGGCGAGGGCTTGGTCAGGAATCGGTCCAGAACGAACAGTGCAGCCAACGCGTAAAGATGCTTGAACGGGCCGAAGGTCTTGAAGCCGAAGGGCTGACCCATGAGTAGGAAGTAGAAAAACAATAGTAATGACGCAGTCAACAAAAGTCCCCTGATGTGCTTGAAAATGAGGTCTCGGTGCTGCACCGTATGGCAAAAATGTTTGAGCAGTAGTGCAAAGCCGACGATCAGCATCGATTGCACCAACTCTTTGAGTGCGATGGTAAAATCAGCTTGCATCAAGCCATTAAAAAACCTATAGATTACAAACACACCTAATAGGACGGCGACACGGCCCAGCTTGATTCTTATCGTCAATATCGAACCAGAAGAGACTGCCTCCGCCAATACGACGAGGATCATGGCTGATAGTAATACATCTGCGGGCCTGATGACCAAGACACCCAGGTCAAAATGTAAACCCGAAAAGTAGAGCAGGAAGACGATGCTCAATGCCAGTATGACTTGTCTGTAGGTCATTTCTCCCTTTAGTCCGCGGTGATACGGTTTATCAAAATGGATATTCCAAATCCTAACATACTAACATTCAGCCAACTATTTTACCTACTTTGGGTGATCGTCAGTATCTGCCGACGAAAAAGAATAAAAGCAGTGCCGGTGTACGCGATCATGGCAAGTATTGTAACCAATGCGAGTCGAACAAGGGTAAGATGCTCAACCAGGAAGTGTGAGCCGCAGGTCCCCAACGTGATACCCAATCCCAGTAGGGCATACACCCAAAGGAGGTACCACGACTTCATCTTTGGATGAAGAGCCATTGCCATTGCCATGGAGCCAAGGCAATAAGTACCAAGAGATGCTATCGCCGCTCCGATCACATTAAATCTTGGGATCAATAGCAGGTTGAGCAGTATGTTGCAGATCGCAATGGCTACCCAGATCAAATTGAAATGAGACCTTCCCAAAAACGCGGTTAGGACATTAGATTGTAAAGTCAACAAGCCATAAGCGCCAAGCGCTGTTGCTAGCAATAGCATGAGTTTGATTGACCCTACGGATGTTCGGCCCAGCCATTCGATGGCCGTGGGCCCCGCTGTCACGATGACAATGGACAGGCATCCTGCAATCAAACCATAGACGAGCATGACACCCTCCGCTCTCATTACTGCTTTTTGGTTTTGACCTAGCCCAAGTAGTTTGCTGAGATCAGGAAGCAGTATCTGACAAATGGGATTTGCAAAAAGTAGCGGTATGCTCGATATCACATAGGCCCCGGCATAGATTCCTACCTGCTCCAAACCAAAGTAGTGCAGCAGAAAAAACCGATCAGAAAAGGCACTGATCCAGGTACTGATACCTGCGACCACAAATGGAAAGCCGTAGCTCACATACTTCCAGGCCTCCTTCAGGTCCACGACAAATGTTCGTAGTCCCAACCTTGTCCATAATGTGATTAAGAAAACAATGAGCATAGCGAACTCGCCCGCAATGAAATATGCAATAGCGTGGACAATAGTGGCGTCCAAAAAGATAAGAGCAACGGTAACCGTGGCGAGCTTGATCAGTACCCTGAGAGGCCCTAGGATGGCTAACACTTTCATCGCCCTAATGGCCCGGATCACATTGGCGATCTCACTGAGCAGGGCCTCCAAGGGGATATAGACTATCAGTAGCACAATGAGCAATCCTCCATTACTTCCGGTGAAAATCAAATTACCGAAGTGCTCCTTGCCCCAAAGCAACACCGCGGAGCACAGGATGCTAAAGATCACTACCCAGGCCAAAGCAGAATAGAAAATCTTGCTGATCTCCGCGAGATCTGCTTTCTGCGCCAGGTACTTTTTGATGCCGACACCAACGTTCATGGTGCCCAGATGCATGAGTACCTGAGCGGAGAGCCCAAATTGCTGCCATATGGCATAGGCCGCTACACCAGCGTACTTGAAGATGAGAGGGAGATAAATGAGAGAGGTTAGCTTGTTGATGGATACGGGAATGAATCCCAATAGAATATCTCTCACAAAACTTCTACCAGAGCCTTGCATCCTTAGATCTCTTGCCATTTCTGGACCGAAAAGTCCACAATTCCCGCAAGCTTAATGATGTCCTCAGCGTAAATCTCTTTGAGTTTGATCAGATCCTCTCGATTGATCGGTTCGTAAGGCTCCGTAGTGAAGTTCATTTCCTTCAACCGGGAGATCCTGGTTTGCTTTAAAAGATCCATCAATTGACTTCCCAGGTGGTCGTTTCGTAGAGCTTTTGAGAGGCGAGACATGAGTTGATGTGCCCAGAGAATTCGTGGGCGGCTGGCTTCACCTGTAGACACGGTCATCTCGGACAAAATGGTCATGATCTGATCTTCATCCGACCTGACGCCAATGAATTGGAGGATTCGAGATAGGCTGGAGGACTTGTCATTAAATAGGGAATCGAAGGTCAGTCCCATCATTTGCTCTTGGGGGAAAAGACTAAGATAATGTTCGATTTGCCCACTGTAAAAACCCCTGCCAATGAACCGGGGGTCACGTTGGGCAATAAGCTCCGAGAAGGTGTTGGATACCAAGCCCTTGCGTCGAGCCATCCAATAGTGTGAGTATGCTCGAGAAACTGGTTCGCGAAGAATGTAAATCAATTTTACCTGGGGCAATAGTGTGGCAATGCGCCATCCTGCAGCTTCATCGGATAGATACATCGGCGTTATTTCACCACGAAGTTGATGAGGTGCGGATCTTTTAAAAAACCTATGGTACCATTCGACGCCCAGCTCATAGTGTCTGACCGGCTCCAACAACGAGTTGAACCGATTGAAAAAGTGGATCTCTTTTGTGTCTGGAAGAAAGATATCGGGGTGTCTTCTTAGTGCCTGGTAGAGCCACGTTGTTCCAGCTTTTTCAGCCCCAATCACCAGGAAATGTGGAAGGCCACGCGTATCGGTTATCATGGCCTTACGTCAACTGACTGGTTGACGTTGTTCGTTGAAGATGACGCCGATTTGATGCGATGGATCATCCAAAGGCAACTCATCCAATACGCGAAGTGACGAGATGGGTGTAGAGAATTTGCTGGCTACGAAGATCGCATAGTCTGCAAGCTCCATCAGGTCGAGTGCATCGGTGTAATGAGTAAGAGGAGCACTATCTATCACTACGTAATCGTATTTGACTTTGAGCCATTGCCAAAGTTCGGTCAGCTGTGGGGTATGGAGCAGACCCATATCGTGGGTAGATGGCTCACCGCCGATCACATCCAAATTCGCTATTTCTGTGGAAGAAACGATGTCATCCATCGCTTTGCGTCCTTCTAAGTAGGAAGTTAACGTGCCAGTGCTTTTGCACGGTACGAACGAGGTAACCCTTGGCGCACGCAGATTGGCATCTACGAGCACCACCTTGTGTCTATACCTCGCCAGCATGGTCGCAAGGTTTACCGCGACATACGTTCGGCCTTCCTCGTCGGTAGGTGAACAAACCTGCAGGAATTTTTTGCCGGTCGTCAGGCGGCGAAGGTGCGACGTCATGCGTCTAAAGGACTCGGTGGTTTCACTTGCAGGCAAGTCCGCGCTAGGTAATCGACTTTTCGTTTTACGCTCATGGACCACTCCGATGACCGGTAAGCTGCTTCTATCGGCTAGCTCCCTAGCTGAATCAATTTTCTGCGCACTGAGATCGGAGATTGACGTCCCAAAGTAGGTCCCAAAGACCGCCACGAGCAATGCAATCAGGTAATTGAGCAGCTCTCGAGGGAACACCTTGCTGAAGACATAGGGACTATCAATGACCTGGACTTGGGAGATGTTGCTTGCCTTTGATATCTCCGCCTCGGCCCTTCGCTCCTCGAGAAAGAGGTACATGGTTTCATTCATGTCGAACTCCCGCTGTAAGCTGATGAGGTTTTTCTGCGTGGAGGGTAGCCTTCGGATCTCTCTCTCCTGGTCTTTGATGCGATCTTCGAGCTGGGATAGCGACAATACCGTCGTAGTCCGGTAGTCACTGATACTGCTTTTCAGCAGCTCAATTTGGTGCCCGATGCTCCGCTCAAGGGCAAGGTATCTGGGGTTGATCTCGGTCGAGCTGGTTCTCAATTGATTCAGGTCGAGAATCATGGAGTTGAGTGAGGTCACGGCCTCATTGAAGACACGATCTGTAATGCCTACCGCCGAAGGGTTGACAAACACCTGGTTGCTATCCGAAGAATTCATCTGGTCTAGAAACTGCGTGTAGTAATTCATTTGTAGTTTCTTGGCTGCCAGCTCATTTTCCAAATCGAGCAGTGTCGTCAGTACCGCGGATCCTTCGGCGTTGATGTCAATCGTCTCGTTTCGTTCACGGAAACGGACCAGCTCGTATTCGATTTGATTGAGCTTGTCTTTGATCAAGGCCAGTTGTTCATTGATGAAGGCCAGCGAACTGAGGATGGATTCGTTCTTATGCTCTACTTTCAGCGATTGATAGTCATGTATGAGTTGCTCAATAAATCGGATGGCCCAAGTCGGAGCTGACGATTCCAACTCGACCTTGATCATCGTAGACTCCGTCCGGGTCAGGTCTACCTGTAGGGTCTCTGTTATCTCCAAGGCGCGAGTGAGAGGATCCTTGATACGGAGCGTGTATGTCTTCGTACGTTCAGCACTGTCACCGGCCTCTATTTGCATCTTCAGCGACTGAGAGGTCACCGTCAATGGCAATTCGTAAGATTGGTCGGATGCTAGGGAGGGCAATTCACTGTATTCGACGTACATAGTGGAGGCATCTTCCATACGGAAATTGACTTGGTAGTCGAAACTCGCCTGCGAGTCGAGGAGATCAGTAGTCATTGAGATCGGTGCTTCCGCTCCCACGGGTTTAGCGAACAGCCACCCTTTTTCAAACACTTCGGTTTGCAAGTGCGCATGCTGAATGGCTCGTCGCATGACTTGTGTAGATTTCAGGATTTCAACTTCGTTCCAGATGTTCTGCCAGGCAAAGTCTTCAGCCTCCGTCAGTACTGATGGGTTTGTCTCCGTCTGCTGGAGCAGTGTGCTGACGACAAGATATCGCGGTATGGCATGGAGATGGTAGACAAAGGTCACTAACAACGCGAGCCCGGCTACCAGTAAATAGAGTTTCCATCTTTGCTTGATTTTGGTCAAGAAGCTCTGAATCTCTATGCCATCTAGTGCGTCTGGATTACGATTATTCATCTTTATCTATACCCGCTGGGGATTGGCTGCTTCTTAATGCTGGTCTCAAATATTCCATGGATGATCTGTTCAAAACACATTTGTCGCGCTCAGGATGACCACGATGGCAGTCACGATCGACAAAACACTCGTAAGGGTTTGGATGCTTGAGGGCTGGGTACCTAGTTCGCGCACTTTGAGGGGTGGCACATAGAGTTGATCATTAGGATGAATAAAGTAGAACTCCGAATCCACAATGTCCTCTTGCGTCAGGTCAAGTACGTGCATTTTTTGGCCGCCGGGATATTGTCGGATGAGCAAGACTTCTTGGCGATTAGCGGTGATGGTTAGATCTCCGGCATTGGCGATGGCTTCATAGAGGGTCACATAGTTTTGTAGGACCGAGTACCGACCTGGTCGCCGAAACTCTCCCAACGCAGTATATCGAATACCGCCGAGTCGGACCGTCACGTAGGGATCTTTGATATAGGCCCTGATTTCTTCAGTCAGGATTTCTTTGACTTCTTCTATGGTCTTGCCTTCTACCTGGATGAACCCTATAATCGGTATCTCGATATTGCCATTCTGGTCCACTGGGAATCCGTCCAGATAGAAGACATCAGAAGCCGTTCGAGCTAGCTGGTTGATTTGATTTCGGTACTCTGAATGTCGGGAGAAGAGCTCTTCTGCAGTGCCGTCAATGGAATTGATCGAGATATCTAAATTATCATTCGGTTGTATACGATAATCTGGATAGTCGAAGGCAATTAAAGAGTCATAAGCCAAAGGTTGGTCGTCGGGTTGGAAGTAAACGACCTTCTTATTGGGAATACAGGAGCTAAGACACAACAGTGCGAGTATGGCGATGTCAAATTTGGACACTTCGGCGTTCTTAAGTCTTACAAATGCAGGATAACGATGATCTACGCTATTACATTGGTAGGGTGTCCTTCACGCGGGTCAATATAATAAGAAAGCCGTTCCCACACTTGAGAACGGCTCTGAATCGGTATTTTCGCTGTTTTACCTAGTATTTGATGACAATCTTCCTGACTACTTCTGTCTCTCCTCCACTGATCTTGAGCATGTAGATGCCGTTCTCAGCACTAGTTCTGAGTTCGAATGTCCTGAAGGACGTTTCACGCGCCACGACAGGGATCTCCTGCCCGGCCAGGGAATAGAGACGGATGCTAAGTAGCGACAGGTCCACGTTGTTCGCTGATAACTGGAAGATGCCTGGTGCTGGGTTAGGGAAGATTTCCAGTGATTCATCCACTTCTTCGATCATTGCAGCTGCTACGTTACCCGGTATCAGGGAGCTCTGTGCAAAGGTCTGAACCCAAGGTAGACGCATGCTGCCATCCGGGTTGTGTGAGATGATCGTATTCGTGTAAGGTGTGTCGAAACTCATGGCACCCACTTCAGATGTGACATTGCCACATACGTTCCAGACTTGTACATCGTAGGTCACGCCACCTATCAAGTTGTCGATCACAAATGGCTGACTTGCACTTTTTATCTTCCTCCATTTCTGTCCTCGTACTTTGTAGTACAGCACTGCTTTATCGGCATCGCCACTCCAACTGACGTAGGCCGTCTTTTCATTGAGCGAGTCTAGCACTACGATGGGTGCGGGACAGGACGGTTGTCCGGTGGTTTCAAAGTACCTTTCTGAGAAATCTGAAACGACATCCCCACATACGGAGTACACACGCAACTGGTAAGTTGTGCCAGGAGCAAGATCCTTTAGGATTTCCTCCGGACCACTGATGCCCCAAAACTTCGTCCATCGCGCCCCTCTTCCGGCCCGGTACCATAGGTTGTATTTGTCACCGTTACCTGACCAGCTGATAGCAGCACTGTTATCAGTCAAGTCGGAGATCGTGATGTTCGGGATATTACACCCTTCTAATCCCTCAGTGGTAAACCCGGTGCTACCAGCGAGCGAGGCGATATTGCCGCAGTAGCCATAGACTCTCACTTCGTAAGCCGTACTTTCAGACAAATCAGTCAGATAGATTGGAGCGTACAGCTTGTCGAGCAGCTTCGTCCATGGTGCGCCAGCGCCAGTACGATACCATACATTATAATAATCGCTATTTCCGAGCCAACTAACCTGGGCCGTATTCGTCGCAATATCGGTCACCGAAACTTGTGGTGTCTCGCAAGTAACAGGTCCCATGGTGATGAAATTCACCTCGGTAGGCGTACCCACGATGCTATCGCAAACACCATAGACACGTGCTTCGTAGAAAGTTCCTGATGCCAATCCATCAAGTGCGATCGGCGCGGCGACATCGTAGAGTTTCGTCCAAAGGCTGCCAGTACCTCCTCGGTACCATACATTGTAACCATCATTGTTTGCGATCCAAGAGATGCTAGCGGTAGAGTCAGTCACATCGAGGATCTCGACCTCAGGCATTGAGCATACTCGCTCTCCGGGCGTCGTGAAGTCCATGACTGTGGGGAAAGAGGCCACACCTTCACAGACGGAGTAGACCCTTACTTCGTAAGTTGTTCCCGCCGCTAAGTTTTGCATAGTATAGGGAGAAACGACAATATCTCGCTTGGTCCAATTCGAGCCCTTGCCCGATCGGTACCACACGTTGTATTGGCTGCCATCACCTGTCCAGCTGATCTCCGCCTGATCTTCTGCTACGTGATCGACCGTCGCAACTGGGGCGTCGCAGGTAGTGGGACCATTGGTAACAAACTCGACAAAACTGGCATCACTTGAAATCTCTCCGCCACACATCGGATAGACGCGCACGTCGTATGCGGTGCCTGACGCCAGGTCACTCAGTACCAGGGGAGAGGTGACATTATCCATGTGCGTCCAATCAAGTCTAACACCGGCGCGGTACCAAACCGAGTAGCCCTCAGTCTCTACTTCTGACCAACTGATAACCGCTGAAGTCGAAGATACTTCAGCAATCTCAGGCGCAAGCGCTTCTATTTGGGCGTCGAATCCGACAGTGACAGCTATCAACTCCGACGAACATTTAGTTGTGATATTGGTAATCTGTAATAGGTAGTCGCCAGGAGCTAAACCTCCCACGTTGGATCCACCAAGCGTGATGGGGTTCAGATCAGTATCCATCCACTCAAAACTGTAGTCTGTAAAGCCGCGTTGCTCACCATCCTCCACTACACTTAGTACTTGGATAGATCCATTATCCATATTACAACCTGCTGATGGCGTGATCAAGAGGTTCGATGGACCGGCTGTGATCTCGGAACATGGTGCCGGAATGAACCAAGTGCCGTCACTTCGCGTACCAGGCGAGAACTTCCCGCCTTCTGGACCTGAGGCAAACTGATGAGGTAGGAACGCTCCAGTAAGATCTGGATCCCGTGTCAACGATTGTCCGGTGTTTGCCTCTTCACCATATAGGTGGCTGATGTGCATTCCACCTGCAGGATCGATCATAGTGATTTGGTCGCCACTATCATCCAGGGATAGGGATCCGGTAGATGCGGTATGTACCGTGCTGTTGCCAAAAACCCCATCGGGATTTCCGCCACCAAACACCACAAGCGCAGCGGCAGAATCTAGTATTGTATTCTCGGGAATAACGTGTCTGACACTGATGCCATCAGCAATGATCCAGTTGGAGATATCAAGACCCTTTCCGGATACATTGACGACCTCAATGAATTCGTCTTGATTGGTATCAACCACTCCATCGCCATTGGCATCGCCGGATGCTAGATCAGTTGCCGGTGTGGCCAGGAATTCGTTGAGAACTATGTATACCTCAGTCATGTGGCTATTTGTCCCAAAAGATGACGTGAGGTAGTCCTTTGCCCCGTTAAATTCATTGTACTCATACACACCTACGTGATACAAAGTGCCAGGCTTAAGGTTGGCAACAGAGAAGGATGTATTGTCCGAATCCCCAATCACATAGGCATCACCAATTTGATCTCCAGCTCCAAATTCCGACGACGAGAAGTACGCAACTCCATCGGCTGGCTCAAAAGTTGGATCAATGGCTTGCCCTTCTCTGATGATAACTAACCGACCCGAACCATTGCCAGCGCTCATATTGATGTCCAGGGAAACGTCGGTCACATTGCTGAAGGTAATGCCCGCAGGACTTAACTCCGGCTCGCCATCACCGTTCCTAGTGAAGTTGGTAAGGAGCGAGAATCCATTTCCTCCGTCGAACCAGGGTAGGGTGATAGTTTGCGTGGAATCATCGTAAACGCCAGGTACGGAATCAGGCACAATGTAGAATTGGCTGCCGGACTCGAGTGCATTTTGTACATAAATCTCTCCGCATTCCAAGCGGAATTCCGCAGGCTGATTGAGATTGAATCCCCAGAACGAGTTGTACACACCGCCAGATACGTCACTTACTTCATAGGTGTCATCTGAAATCTGGTTGATATATACCGGTGAGTTTGAGGGAGCGCCTAGCGTGGAAGGCGGGCTCGCAGTCCATGTACCTCCAGTAGGGATCTCAGAGACACAATCATCTGTTGTCGTCGATGCTGTATTTGAGAAACCAGATTGACCAATCTCCAGTTGTGCAGCTACTCTATAGTAATAGGTGGTTTGCTCATTTACCGTCAAGTCATTGTACGAGTTGATATCGGGACCAACTGTTCCGATCGTGGTATAACCTTCTTCAGGTAGCAGGGACCTTTGGATGATGAAACCTGTCTCCACGATACTGTTGTCTTCCCAGATGAGGTCAACGCGAGACTTCGATTTGTTTTCCGCAATCAGGCCGAAGGGCTGATTTTCGTCTTCGGGAGCACGGAAGATATCTGAAGTAAACAGTCCTCGACCAAACGTGGCGATGGCCACCAGGTCGTCGCTTTCGCGATAGTAGAGCATATCACTCCGCACGTTGGCCAGGCCGGTATTGGCAGGCATCCAGTTTGGAAACGGCTCGTCAAAATTGTTGGTCACCCAAACGCCAACCTCCGTGGCTAACATGACTTGGGTGCGATCGGATGGATTGTACAAGCTCCATCGTACGGGCATATCAGGCAGGTCACCTTCTTTGCTTAACCAGCTTTCACCCATGTCCTGCGTCTCATAGACAGAGGTCACTCCATAGTTGGAGAAAGTTACAATCAGTTGAGAATCGTCAGCTCCTACCTCAATACTTGAGACATATCCTATACCGTCGATAGATACTGATATCTTCACACACACACACACACAGACACTCACAGACACACACAGACACACACAGAGACACACAGAGACACACAGAGACACACAGAGACACACAGAGACACACAGAGACACACAGAGACACACAGAGACACACAG
>JBCCXG010000121.1:0-11990 GCA_039191945.1 Bacteroidota bacterium | reverse complement strand
TAGAACAGCCCATCGAGCCGGACAAACTCATCCGGATCGTTTCTAACTATCGTACTTCTCGTGAGCCTGGAGCCGGAGGCCAAATGACCCTTCACCCCTGGGAAGCGGTACTCTGGAAGGTGAAGCCAGATTAGGAAAGGCCCTATTGGCGCTGTTTGGAGGAAAGAGCCATGCATGCCTCCCAGTCCGCCTCATAAGTAAGCCTAACCTTTTCCAGCGCCTCTTTGGGGATGAGTGGCTCACTCCGAAACCAACTTGTCGGGAGCCACCGGGCGACGAACAGAATACTATAACGGACACTTCCCAACCCCAACCGCCAAAAGAGATGCAGTACCTCGTTCTTGAAAATCTGCCTTTTGCGCAGGTTGATGAATCTACCCGCCCACTGCATGGCCTTGAGCTGCTGCTCACTGTAGGAGGTGTGCTTTTTGGAGAAATCGACCATGTTTAGTTCAATCTCTGCGGACAATCGGTCCGCCAGGGAGCCGATGAACGCTTCCGGGTTTTTCAGCAGCTCTTCGTAGATCATGACAATGGGCTCCTGGCGGAAGTACTGCTTCAAAACCTGGATGGTATGCATGTATCGCAAGTGCTCTAGCTTAAACCTGCCCCTGTCCTCCTCCAGGTCAAGAAAGTCGGCAAAACTCCCACGATACCCATTCTTAACATACCGCCGATACTGAGAAGCGATGTAGCTGTCCTGCCGACGAAAGACGACAATGGGCGTCACCTCCGGGAAATCCTGACTGAAAGCACTCACCTCAGCCTCGAGCTGCTGGTCAAATTCCCTCGAAAGCAAGATTCGCTCACCGCGATGCCTGCAGATGATCTGTTTGGCCCCTTTGTACCGCGTTCGCTGAATATAGTACAGCCCCTTGAGTTTTGGGAATACTCGGTATTGTAGAAACGTAGTACCTGTCTTTCCCAATCCGACGTGGAAAAAAATCTCCTGCTGTTGCGTGGGATTGGCCGTCAAATCTCCGGTGCTTTCATGTTAGTCATAGTATTCAGGTATCCGATTCAGCATGTCAAGGCTGATTTCCAGTATTGATCCCATGTTGGTGGAGAGCGCAAATGCCGGCTCATTGTAATATCGTGCCAGTTCGCGGCCGAGCTGAGTGACCCGCTCTGGTGTGGAAATCTGGCTCTTCTTCATGGCCGATATCAAATCATCTACACGCTGTTTTTCGGCTTTGAGGCGGTTGTTCATCATCGTGCGCTCCTCCCGCTGGTACTGCCTCATCGTCTCAGGGGTCATGTGCTTCATGCCCAGTTCAATGATGGGGTTGTTTTGTTTGAAATATTGGGGCTGATAGATGGACCGCTTGCCTTCGTAGGACTGCTGGTCAAAGTCGATGGCCCGCATGCGGTAAGAAACCTCTTCGAAGTCTGGGGTAATGTCAATCACAAAATTGGAGGAGTGCATATCTCCCAGTAGTCTTACGAGGCATCGCTCATTGAACTTGACGAATTCCTTGGCCAGTCGGATTTCGTTGATATTGGGGTCCTGCATGTGCGTTCGGATGAATTGCTCCGCTGGTATCCCCACGATGTGCTCTTCGATCAGGGTATTTCGACAGACACGGTAGTCGATGCGGTTGGGGGATAGCAAGTGCTCTAATTCCAATCCGTAAACCCGAGAGGCGTCTGCTTGCTTGATGTAGAAGTAGTCGAAGTTGTCATTGATACGGTTGACTATCCGGACGCGAAAAGGTAGGGTGTTTGCATAAGTACACAAGTCCACACGATCCACGAAGAGGTGTTTCATGACTGCCATATCCCCGTTGGCCTTCATAATGGCATAGATCTTTTTCAGGGAGTTGTGAATGGTCTCCATGTCCGACTGAGGGTAAAAAACCGTCTCCCAAAGTGTGTCGGTTCCACTGTGGTCGTAGAGCGCGATCGAGTTGTCATATCGCATTAGGTCCTCGTGATCGATGGGCAGTTGGATTGACCGGGAGTAGCGATCCAGGTAGCTCCGGAGACCGTCGTCGATGGCAAAAGGTGTCTTTTTTTTGGAGATCAGCGCCATTTTGTTCTCTGCTCAAGGGTGAAAGTAGGGAGAAGGATACGATTGGCCAAAGTTTTTGGAGACGCAGGACTCGATGACTTCCGAAGTTTCCTTGAAGTTTTTACGGACTTCGAAAGTCTAGCTGATATTCTCTATATCAGGGTTAATGGCTTGAAGCGCCTCGACGAGGGCCTCCTTATTTTCCGGCGAAATGAGCACGCTATCATACCTCCCGTACCGGATCTCGATGCGGTCAAGGGAGGGAGCTGGGGAACTCCATGGATTGCGAGTCGGCTTTATAGACTGGATTTTCATAATGTGGATATCCCAATTGTATATCCAACCACATTTGATCCACAAGCGGTCACCGATGATCTGGTAAGTGATGCCGTAAAAGAGGTACAAAATCAAGGCCGTTGTGGGTATCAGGATGCCTGCGAGGATCCAAAGTGAACTATTGGGTGCCCCGGTCATTGCAGGTATCGCAAAGCATGCGATATTGATCGCTACTGTCGGTATCAAGATCGCATAACCCACTTTGGCTTTGAAGATTTGCATATCCATAAGCACGGCGAGCGTTGGCAAATGGTTGCGATGTCCAGAGACTTCCGAAGTCTTTGTGTCAAGGCGCCAAGTGCTGCAAAAAGATCGCCTTGTTTTGGTCGGCCCAATCTCGGAACCAACTGGATGTGTCTGTGTAGTGCGGCAAGTAATCCACAAGCTTTTGTATCTCGAACTTATCGTGTGGTATCCCCGCTCCGGCTTTTTCTGCATCTACGGCGTTGCAGGCCTGTTCGTAGTGGCCCCTCACCGGTACCATCATGACAGGTTTACCCAGGTACATGGCCTCGCATACGGATTCAAAACCTGCAGTTGTCACATAGCCGCGGCATTCGGCCATTTTCTCGATGAATTTTCTGTCATCCAGCTGATGGTAGGTCAGGGTGTCGTCCCTGACCCACGGATTGGGCTTGCCTTTTTTGTCCCAAAAGCAGTCCAGCGCGATTGCAGGAGACTGCTCATGGAATCGGTCCACTTCCTCGCCGTAGCCTGGGTTGACCATATAGATCAGCAGCCGGTCCCCCGGCGAAGGTTGTAGCTGCTTTACTTCATCCCTGAGGAGTGGAGGTACGACATAGATCTTTTTGTTGGGCAGGTCGGTAAACTCCTGGAAGGAGAGTGCGAGGATGCGCTCGGCGCCGAGTGCGGCCACACGATTGGCGAAGTGCAGTGTCGCCCGGTCCAGCCGCCGTCCCGGAGGAAAGTCAAACTCAGGGTGGGCGATCAGAAACTGGTGGGCCACAGGCACGTACCGGGCAGTCGGTCGCTTGAGAAAGTTGTAGATGCCACCGAGGAAGTCATAGAAATTGACAATAACGTCAGGCTGTGTCGTCTGCACTAGCTCGTGGAGCCGATTGAGGCTACGGGCAAATACGGGTATGCGGGTGAGGACACTTACCGCTGTCCGCAGAGGCTTGACTGATTTATGATCCTTATCTGTCACAAAATTGGGGCTCTCCAACGCTTCGATGGGGGCTCCGATCCGGTCGATGAAAAACTGGGGGAGCTCTCGTTGCTTGCTTTTGCCGATGACCACCTGAACGACCTCATGACCTGCTTCTCGCAAGATCTGGCTGAGTGAGATCGCCTGGGTCATATGGCCACGTCCCTCGCCTTGTACGATAAAGAAGTATTTCATTGAATGACTGCAGCGCTCTTTGTCCGGAGGCGAAAGATAGGTCAAAAATGTCGTGCCCTGTCCGTAATCCCGGAGTGCGATGTGCAGGGACCCGCGATCGTACAGCTTCTGGAGACCGACTCAACTAAGCCGTGATCTCGGGCCCCGGATAGAGGCGGTATCCGGCGAAGGATTTGTGCGAGGGGTAGCGGGTGCCGGATAAGAGGTGAAAGCCGGGAAAGGCCCCCAAAACTACTGATTGAACTTAAGCAAAAACTCTGTGCCGGCGTTTTGTACGGACTTCACGGAGATGTTGCCACGGTGATTGCGCATGATCTGCTTGGAGAGACTGAGGCCGATGCCGGAGCCATTTTTTTTGGTCGTAAAGAAGGGGATGAAGATCTTTTTGAGGGCTTCTTCCTCGATGCCCGGGCCATTGTCCTTGATCATGATGAATGCCCCGCCGTCCTCATTTGGGTAGCCCAGGATGTCCAGTTCCTTGGTTTCCTTACCATCTTCATCGTTCTCAGCCAACGCCTGGATCGCATTTTTGATCAGGTTGATAATGACCTGCTCGATCTGCTCTTTGTCCACATGTATCGTAAGCTCTTGCGGATCGACCTTATAGTTGAGCTTAATGTCTCCAGCTTTGATATCGTACTTAAGCAGCGAGATGATATTGGTCAGCAGGTCGCATACCTTGTGCTCTTCGATCGTGGGCAATTTGATCCGGGTCATGTTGCGGAAATCACTCACAAATTTGATCAACCCCTCGCTTCGGTTGTGAATCGTCTTCACGGCAAGGTGGAAATCCTCGACGTCCTCATTGGGGATCTGATTGATATCGCCCTCGCGGTCTAGGAAATCACTGAGTTCGCCCTCCACCGTCGCAGCTAGCGAGGAAATGGGAGTCACCGAATTCATGATCTCATGGGTCAGTACCCGGATGAGGTTCTGCCAGGCCTCCATTTCCTTCTCCTCAAGCTCGCTTTGGATATTTTGTAAGGAGATCAGCTTGAATTCTTGTCCCCGCAGTGATAGCTCGATGATGTAGAGTGCCAGCTGGATCTCATCTCCATCTTTGCTGATCTTGATCAGATCACGGCCTCCCGTCTTCAGGTCTCTTATGGCTGCCACGAGCAAGGGGGAAATGGGCGCGAACTGCGAGATATTTTTGACCTGCCCGATACCTAAGAGTTTTTTGGCGGCAGAGTTGATGATCTGGATCTCACCGTCCTTGTCGATGGTGACAATTCCGATCCCGACGTGCTGTACAATCGTCTTGAGGTATTGGTACTGGGCTTCCTTATCCGCGCGGATTTCACGAAACTTCTTGATGACGCCATTGAACTCATGGTAGAGCGCGTCGAGACTCGACTTGGTACTTCGCTCGGGATAGGTGAGGGAAAAGTCATCGTACTGAATGCTCTTGAGGAAGGTAACGATCTCGCGGTTTACCTTTTCCAGGAAATGAAACAGGTAGTAGATCTGTACCAAAAGCAACACCAGTACCAGCCCCTGGGTGAAGATGTAGGCATCTTGATAGATCAGATCAACGAACACGAATATCGTGAAAGTCAATAGGCCGATCCTGCCCAGAAGCTGGACTTTGAAGTGCTTAAAGACCATACTTTTCCAGTCTTCGGTACAGGGAAGCGCGGGTCAACCCCAACTCCTTTGCCGCTTTTGAGATATTGCCATTGTGCTTGTCGATGACCCTTTCGATCACGCCTTTTTCCACGTCATCGAGGTTGAAGGTCTCCGGTTGCGGTACGTTGGCCACGTCCTGCTTGGCGGACAAGAAGAAGAAATCTTCAGGCGCCAGTGTATCGGAGTCTGACATGATGATGGCGCGCTCGATGGCGTGCTGCAGCTCTCGTATGTTGCCAGGCCAGCTGTATTTTTGAAGCTTTTTGGTGGTCGTAGGCGCTACCTTCGAAACGGCCTTTCGATATTTATTGGCGTATTGCTTCACGAAGTGATCGACGAGCAAAGGGATGTCTTCCAGCCGGTCTCGTAGCGGTGGCAGTTGTATTTCCACGGTATTGATTCGGTAGAGCAGGTCCTGGCGGAAAGTGTTCTCGCCTACCATATCGTACAAGGGCATGTTCGTCGCGCAAATCAGGCGGATATCGATGTTCATCGCTTTGTTCGCACCTATGCGTGTGACTTCTCTGCTCTGGATGGCAGTCAGCAGTTTAGATTGGAGGGGCAAACTCAAGTTGCCGATCTCATCCAGAAAGAGCGAACCCTTATTGGCGATCTCGAAACGGCCCGCTCGGTCTTCTTTGGCGTCGGTAAAGGCCCCCTTTTTGTGTCCAAACAGTTCACTTTCGAAGAGGGTCTCGGTGATGGCGCCCATGTCTACTCCGATGAAGACGTTGTCTTTGCGCAGTGATTTCTGATGGATGGCCCGCGCGATGAGTTCCTTGCCCGTGCCGTTTTCACCGAGGATCAAAACATTGGCGTCCGTGGCCGCCACTTTGTCAATGATCTTGAAGACTTCCTTGATGGCCTGACTGGTGCCGATGATGTCCTTGAAAGCGTGATAGCTGTCATCTTGCAGTTGCTTCTTCGTCTGCTTGAGCTGTGTGACCTCTTCGTAGGACTTTTTCAAGCGCGAGGCACTCGAGAGGGTAGCCAGTAACTTTTCGTTTTGCCAGGGCTTCAGTACGAAATCAGTTGCTCCTGCCTTCAGCGCTCGGACTGCCATCTCGACGTCACCAAAGGCGGTAATGAGGATCACGACGGCCTGTGGATCCTTGTCCAGGATCTGCTCGAGCCAGTAAAATCCCTCTTTGCCACTAGTAATGTCTTTGCTGAAGTTCATATCCAGCAGGATAAGGTCAAAGGAGTCGTTGTTGAGAAGGAAAGGTATCTTCTTGGGGTTCTTTTCGATAAGGACTTCTTTAGCGTATTTCTTCAAGAGCATTTTTGCAGCCAGCAAAACATCTTCGTCGTCGTCTATGATCAGTATTCGTCCGAGTTCTTTTTCCACTTCTATTGGATTTTATTTTTTCTAGTGCCAGAAACTGTGCCATATGCCTCCATGGCACGTCAGCGGTAATTTATTGAAATTGGTTGTTCACATACGGACAATCGATGATTTTTGTTCTGGCTAGCGTGCCGGATGCTACAGCATGGGATGAGTAGTGATTTTGCATTATATCTGATGATTCGGTGTGTAAAGTGTTCGTAATCAGGACGTCAGCAGGTCTTGGTGTATTTTGCAAATGTTTATTCTACATATCCGATTTATGAAGAAGATTGACTATCTTCGGGATGTTGTTGTGGATTAAGAATTTAATTAGTCCTTTTATTTTGAGATTTTGACCTTTGGGTTCAGGTTGACCGCCTGAACCTTTTTTTTGCTCGAAAACGAACACTTTTTGTATCATTCTGTACAGCCCCGCGGTCCTGGGCATTTGTCCAATTTCTTCAATCTCCTGTTTTTCAAGCAGTTACAAATAATGGCACTCATTTGGTAATTCTTGGCACCAAAGGAATTGATAGCCCAAATCCATTATGGATCGAAAAATAAAAAAGAAGAAATGGACACTTAAGCGCTTGCTCACCATCGGAGCGGCGGGTGTGTTCCTCCTGTTTGTCGTCTACAGCTTCATCTTTGCAGAAGGCGGAGCGAGGCTCAATGTCGAGTTAGAAAAAATCAATGTGGCCGCGGTCCATGAAGGGGAGTTCATGGAGACGATCCCAGTCGACGGCAATGTGATGCCCATCAAAACGATTCGGCTCGATGCGATAGTAGGGGGTGTGGTAGAAACGAAGTTCTACGAGGGAGGTATCCTGGTACAAAAGGGTGACACGATCTTGAAGCTCTCCAACAATGTACTCCTACAGAACTTCGTGCGGGAAGAGACGCAGGCTTTAATTCTTGTGAACAATGTTGAAAATACGAAACTGAGCCTGCAGCGAAGTCAATTTGATCTGAAGCGACAGCTTACGCAACTTGACTATCAAATAGATCAGGCGAGAGATGCCTACGAACGGGGGAAGCCACTATTTGAGGAAAAAATCATCTCAGAGCAGGAATACTTGAATTTGAAGCGGGAGTATGATCGATTGATTGATACGCGCGAAATTCAAATAGAGTCGAATCGCTTCGATTCCATGAATGCCGTACTACAGATTGCCCAAGCGGAGAGTACGTTGGCACGGACTTATCGAAACCTGGAAATGATCAAGTCCAACCTTGAAAACCTATACATCCGCGCTCCGATATCCGGACGACTATCAACGGTCAGTGCAGAGGTGGGGGAATCGATCGCCCCAGGACAGAACGTGGGCCAGATAGATGATGTAAACGGCTTCAAAGTAAGGGCCCAGATAGATGAGCACTACATCAGCCGAATCTACGATGGGTTGAATGGAAGTTTCCCTTTGGCGGGAGATGATTATGGACTTCAAATCCGCAAGATCTACCCAGAAGTCACGGGAGGCTTATTCTCCGTAGACATGATCTTCACTGACAGTGTGCCACGCGGTCAGATCAGGAGAGGACAGACACTCCAGATCAGGCTGCAGCTAAGTCAAAAGATCACTGCGGTACAGATACCTCGCGGAAGTTTTTACCAGACAACTGGAGGCAATTGGATCTTCGTTGTCGATGGATCGGAATCATTTGCAGTACGTCGGGACATCAGACTAGGACGCCAAAATCCTAGATACTACGAAGTTCTCGAAGGATTGCAACCTAATGAGAAAGTTGTTGTCTCTTCATACGATGGGTATGAAGACAAGGACCGACTCGTCTTCAAATAATCACCTAATACTCAACTTTAAACGAATTACTTAAATAGCACAAAATGGAAAACGCGAAGCAATTGATCAAAACATCGGGGCTGAAGAAGTTCTACTACACCGATGAGATCGAAACTACCGCACTAGCCGGAGTAAACCTGGAAGTCAAAGAAGGCGAGTTTGTAGCCATCATGGGCCCCTCGGGTTGTGGTAAGTCTACCCTGCTCAATATCGTTGGTCTTCTTGACAACCCCTCTGAAGGTACTTTCCACTTCGGTGAATTGGAAATCTCCGGATACTCTGAGCGAAAGAGAGCCGATTTGCGAAAAGCCAACATTGGATTTGTATTCCAGAGCTTTAACCTGATCGACGAACTCACCGTGTATGAAAACATCGAGCTTCCTTTGATCTACTTGAAGTACTCCTCCGCGGACAGAAAGAAGCGTGTGGAAGAGGTGATGGAGCAGATGAAAATCATGCACCGACGCAATCACTTCCCACAGCAACTCTCTGGGGGTCAGCAGCAGCGTGTTGCCATTTCCCGAGCGGTTATTGCCAAGCCCAAATTGATCCTTGCGGATGAGCCTACAGGTAACCTCGATTCAGCGAATGGCCAGGAGGTAATGAACCTGTTGACAGAATTGAACGAGAATGGGACCACCGTGATCATGGTAACGCACTCACCGATCGATGCGGAGTATGCGCACCGAGTGATCCACTTGTTTGACGGTCAGATCGTATCAGAAAACATCAATACGAAAGATTCAGCTCTTGTCTAGCCTAGTCTTTCCGTACCAGCATTTTGTGCCTTGAGGTTGAACTCAAAGGCCTTAAACTCAAGATAGAAATACCTAGTTGCATGTCCATAAAAGGGCTATCCGGTAGGGTAGCCTTTTTACCTTAACCCTTCAAGAAAATGCGAAAGTCCGCACTCATTGTAGTTTTGATTTCCATCTCCAGTGTGAGCCTTGCCCAGCGGCAGGAGCGGGTATTGACATTGGATGAGTGTATTACCATTGCACTCAACAATAACCTTGACATCAAGCAAGCTCGTAACAACGAGCTAATAGCCAAGTCCAATAACCTTCAGTCGTTGATGGAGTTGTTGCCTTCACTCAATGCTAGTGCCAACTATGACTACTTCTTTGGAACCACCTTTGACCAAAATGCAGCACGGCAGGTGACTGCCACAACAAACAGTTCCAATCCGAACGTCTCTGCCAACTGGACGTTGTTCAATGGGCTCTCTACCATCAATACTCGGCGGCAACGATCATTTGAATATGAATCCGCGCAGAACTTATTTGACGACACCAAACTTACCACGGAGGCAAACATCCTCTTGTTTTATCTGAATGCGGTCACCAGTCAGGAAAATATCAAGGTAGCCGAGCAGCGGGTCGAATTACTGACGGCGCAACTTGATCGCGAAGAAAAACGTGAGTCGGTCGGTGTCGGTAACCTGGAGTCGGTATATAATTTTCGCTCTCAACTGGCCAATGAGCAGTTGACACTGGTCAATTCACAGAATCAGTACCGCAGAGATTTGCTTGCATTGCTGCAGGCGATGCAATTGGATCCCACGGCCTCCCAGTACAGCGTGGAAAGCTTCTCCGCAGACTCCACCTCGTTGCTGAAGGAAGAAGATCCATTTTCTAATGTACTCAACCAAGCGCTGAGTTACAGTCCTGCCCTACGATCTGCCGAGCTGTCGCAGCGAGCAGCGCGCTATCAACTGAAGGCGGCAAGGGGTGGTAGAATGCCGCAAATTACTTTCCTTGGGGTGTGGGGGAGCAACTTTTCATCCAATGGAGCGAGAAATCCAGATCGCGATCCAGGAGAGAGCGGTAACGAAAACTTCGAGCCAGATGCGACCTTTTGGGAGCAAATGGGATACAACCAGTTCGAATACATGAACTTCCGCATCAATATCCCAATCTTCAACCGCTGGCAGGTCAACAACAACGTACAAGTAGCTAAGCTTACTTATGCCAATGCAGAGCTTTCCAAGCAGCAAGCAGAACTCACTACCACGAATCTCGTCCAGAACGTGTATTTGGATTTGATCAATGCCCAGGCAACCTATCGATCGGCTTATGAGAACCTGGAATCTTTAGGGCAGTCTTTTGACTTTATGCAAAAGCGATTTGATACAGGTAATGCTGACTTTTATACGTATCTGGAGAGCCTCAATAACAAAAACCGCGCCGAGGTTCAGCTGACCAATGCGAAGTACAGCATCGTACTGCGCAAGAAGGTCCTCGAACTGTACAGAGGACTTACAGCATCTTCAGCAAATCCTGCTACTTCTGCCGGAGGGTAAACTGATCTACTGATTGCTTGCCAATAAAATGGTAGGAATCACCGCGCTTGATGACTGCCTCATAACCAGAGCCGGGACCTTTCAGCATGGTTGCGGGGGTATCTGTTGTCAATGATTTGCTAAGGATCGTATCAGAAGCATACGTGATCAAAGTAGACTCCGATATGTGGGCGTAATGGATCCCGGTTTGTTCGAGGCTTAGTATAGGGTTGCCAAAGAGATCAAAGACCAATACCCCGTACTCAGCATCCACTACCATCAGCAGATTTCTTTGCGCCTTGAAGAATACAACGTTTTGGAGAGGGAAATCTATCACCAACGGAGTGGATTGCACGATGCTATTACTTAAAGGGTCCACTTTCAATATTGTCAAGGGACTCGTCTTCAATAGCCAGATATGTCTGTCGACTGCAGGTGTAGCAAGCCATGCAAAGCCTCCCGCGAAAGCCTGAATGTCGTAGACGACCGGATTGCTCAGAAAACGGTCCAAGACGATGGCCTGCTGAAAGTCTCTGAAGAACAGGAAGGGGAGTAGTGGATTGCGCCCTTGGACCAAAGTAAGAGGACCACTATTGGGGTAAGAGAAGTCCAACTCTGTGCCATCACTGGAAATCTGTCTCACGGTCCCATTTGCCGTACCTATGTAAATAGCCCCTCGCTCGTCAAAAGAATAGGCGGTGATTTCGTCAGCAAAGGGTTTGGATGACTGCTGTTCCCAGACTTGGGCCATTAAGGGTGTGCTACAAAAAAATAGGAAAATGACGCTAGCCCTCATAGCGTTCCAGATGAAGGTCCGAGCCATCGAACGTGGCAAAGCGTTGGTGCTTGAGCCAGTCCCCCAAGTTGACGTAATGCGTGTCATCGATGCGCTCGTCAATCGGTAGGTGACGGTGTCCGAAGATGTAGTGGTCATGGTGATGTTGTGCTTCGATGCTTCTAATGTACTGTATCAACCATTCATCGTCTCCTTTGAAAGATGCCTCTGTTCGGTCACTGGACTTCCGGCTACTCCCAGACCATTTGTTGGCAATTGCCATGCCTACATTAGGGTGAAGCCACTGAAAGAGCCACTGGCATACCGGGTTGGAAAATACCTTCTTGATGACCTTATATCTTCGGTCGCCGGGCCCAAGGCCATCGCCGTGGCCCACATAGAGGTGTTTCCCATTGCATTGGAATACGGTCGGAGATCGGAAAATAGGGATGCCCAATTCTTCGGT
>JBCCXG010000120.1:0-12004 GCA_039191945.1 Bacteroidota bacterium | reverse complement strand
GTTTGATCAAATCATCCCTATGGTACGTCCTGAGTCCAAGTACGTGGCCGCTGGTGCTACTTACCGGGCCGAAATGTTCATCGCGGCCTCTTCATCGGGAGTCACCCCCAAGATGAGCTACGATGGCAAGGAGATTGAAGTAAATTCTTCTGGTTTTGGTCAAGTTGAATTTACGGCGACTCCTGGTCAGTACGACAAAAACGGAAACGCCCTGAAGAAATTCCAGGCTGAGATTACGATGACTATGCCCGGAGGACGGGATAGTACGTTTGCGGAGGAAATCGAATACTACGTAGTTCGCCCGGTGATCCAAATTCAATCTCAGTCAGTCAATGCGCTGTACCTGAATTGTGGCAACAAGCTGGATGTACAGGTACCAGCTTTGGGCACAAGCTATAACCCTAGATTTACAGTGCGCGGAGGTGATCACATCCGAGGTCGAGAGACTGGGCAGGTTACGATTATCCCTCAGCGATTGGGTAAGGTAAATCTTACGGTTTCCAGTGGAGGCAATGCTATCGGATCTCGTGAGTTTGGGGTACGAGCGATTCCTGCTCCAGACATTATCCCAAGAACTGATCGCGGCGAAGTAGATTTGAAAACGGGTATGTCAGCTAAGACTCCCCGGTTGTATCTACAAGCGTCGCCCGATAAGAGTTTCGCGGAGTTCTTGCCAGATGATGCAAAATTCCAGGTTGCAGAAGCTGAAATAACCTTGGTAAGTGGTGGTTTGGGTCGTAAAACGATTCGTCAGGGAAACAGAATCAATCTGGCTCCTATTGCATCACAAGCTCGCAAGGGAGACCAGCTGGTTGTCGAGATAAAGAAGGTACAAAGACAAAATTTCAGAGGACAGGTAGAAGACTTCCCAATCAGTAAGGCGAAGTCCTTCATCAACATCTCTCTGAAGTAAGTGTCAAACAATAGGTAGGTTAGTTATGAAAAGATTTGTTTTTGCATTGGGTGTGTTGATCGTAGGACTTGGGCCGGTAGCGGCACAAGAAGAAGTCGCACCCTTGATTAAGCCTTCAGTCCCGCAGAGTTACGAGCTCTTTAAAAAGATGGTATGGAGGCGTATGGATATGAAAGAGAAGCAGAACCGTCCGTTTTTCTCTTTGAACGGTGAAGTATCTAGGCTTTTGATCGAGGCTGTAGATGAGGGACTATTGAGACCTTATCGTTCAGATTCGTGCATCAACTTTATGCCTGATATTGTGTTTGTTTCAAACATATCAGTGGAGCGCGAAGACAATCCTTTCGTTGGTGGTGGATTCAGTTCTTTTGGAGCTGAGCCGCAAGAACAGGAAACTACTGAGCCGGATGGGCCACTATTGGATGCCATTCCCCCCGAGCTCTTTTCCGTTCTTTACGTCAGAGAAGAGGTGGTCTTTGATCGCAATAGATCAAGGATGTATACTTACATCAAGAGTTTAAGCCTCTTTTTGCCTGCCAGTGCAGGTTCAGATTGGAATCCTGGAGGATTTGAGAAGCCGATTGCCCACTTTAAATATGATGAAGTGGTAGATTTGTTCAAGAATCAATATTCAGATCGTGCAGTTTGGTACAACGTACAAAACGAAGCTGCCAATCTCAACTTTGCTGATGCATTTGAGCTTCGCCTATTTCATGCACCAATTGTCCGATTGTCTAATCCACAAAATTTGGACATTCGTCAAGAGTATGCGGAGGAAGCGGCTCAAGATCCTTTGGCCCCTCTTATTTATCAGCAAAAATATGAGTACGATTTGATGGAATATGAGTCCGAACTGTGGGAATACTGATTTGACCTAAATTCCGCCAAGTATTATATTAACAGAATTCACAGTGAAGTCATTTTTAGTAATCACCTTAATCTTAACCAGCTTTCTGCTTTTTGCGCAAGAGGAGGATAAGCTTGTAGATGCCAGAGATGGCCAGGAATACAAGATTATTACTCTGGACATTCCCCTAGTTGGTGGTGTGAGTGTTTCCCGCACATGGATGTCGGAAAACCTCAACTATGCCGCTGATGGCTCCTATTGCTATACTAATGAGCCTGCCTATTGCAAAAAGTACGGCAGACTCTATACGTATGCAAGTGCCAGAGAGGCATGTCCTGAAGGCTGGAGAATCCCGACGTACAAAGACTGGAACACGCTCGCTTTGAAGTATGGCGGCATGGCAAATGCAGCCGACGAGTTGATTTTGGGTGGTACCAGCGGGATGAATCTCTTGCTTGGAGGTTTTGGTGATCCTGGTGAGGTGTTCAAGAACATCGCCATTAGTGGTAACTACTGGGAGACTGAAACGCAAAATGAGAATACCTCAGGATTGATCACGATTCAAAGTGATACTGAGATTGTTTATCATGGATTGATAGGAGCATTTCATCGAAACAGTGTGAGATGCATTAAGGAATATGAGATAGACGGCGAATAAGCCTCCACTCAACTATCTCTTTCGAGGGCTGATTTCAACGCATGTGCTCGCTTATTGCCGATGAGGTGAGCGAGTTCGTTGAGGTCAGCCTTCTTCATTTTTGATATGGTCTTATACTCCAGCAGGAGCTTGTCTTTGGTCGCCTTCCCGATGCCTTCAATGCTGTCAAGTTTCGACTGTAAAGATTGCTTCGAGCGCTTTTGCCTGTGAAAGGTAATGGCGAAGCGGTGAGCTTCATCTCTCAGATGTTGCAAGAGCTTCAGTGCCTGCGATTTTTTGCTAATATGCAGGGGAATGGGATCTTCCGGTACGTAAATTTCCTCCAGTTTTTTTGCGATACCAGCAATAGGCAGTTGTCCGTACAGTCCGAGGTCTTTCAACGCCTTAGTCGCCGCCCCAAGCTGCCCTTTTCCGCCGTCGATCAGTACCAATTTTGGCATCTCGGCGCCTTCGTCCCTTAGCCGACTGTAGCGGCGGGTCACGATTTCATACATGGAGGCGAAGTCATCTGGCCCTACCACCGTTTTGATGTTGAATTTGCGGTAGTCTTTTTTGCTTGGACGGCCATTTCGGAAGCAAACCATGGAGGCTACAGGATTGGTACCCTGCATATTGGAGTTGTCAAAGCATTCGATGTGAATCGGCAACTCCTTGAGCTTGAGTGCACTCTTTAGTTCCTCCAGGACGGGGCTCTTATTCAACCGGGCTTTTTCCGCTCGTTGGATTTTCTCTTGCTTGAAAAGCAAAGCGTTTTTCAAAGACAAATCGACGAGTTTGCGCTTGTCTCCAATCTTGGGTACGGAAATACTCATCTCCAGCCAATCGGGCAAGTCAATGTTGGTGAGGACCTCGGCGTTTCGGCTTTGATATTTCTCGCGAAGTGTGAGCATGGCTTGGATCAGGACGTCCTTAGCATTGTCTGCGAGATTGTTCTTCACCTCCACGGTCTCAGAGATTTTGATACTGCCATTGTCGATCATCATGAAGTTGATGAACGAGAATTCTTTATCATAGAGAATCGAAAACACATCAGTGTTAGTGATCTTCTGCTGAACGATGAGAGATTTGGATTGGAATTTTTCCAGGTATTCGAGCTTTTCCTTAAAGGTCTGAGCCAGTTCAAAATTTAGATCTGACGCGGCATCGTTCATAAGCTTCTGGAAGGACCTTCTCACCACCGCGATATTTCCTTTGAGGATTTCTTTGGCCTGAGAGATGTCTTTGAGATAATCCTCCTCCGTTTGTAATCCCTCACAAGGCCCCAAACAGTTGCCAATGTGATACTCCAAGCAGACTTTGAACTTGCCCTTGGCAATGTTGGCTTCGGACAAGTTATAGTTGCAGGTTCGGATTTTGTAGAGCTTGCGTATCAGGTCAAGTACGTTGTTCATGGCCTTCACGCTCGTATAAGGACCGAAGTACTGCCCCAAGGACTGATCGATCCTACGGGTCGAGTAGATCCTAGGAAAGCGTTCGTAAGTCACACAAATACTGGGAAAGCTCTTGTCATCCTTGAGCAGAATGTTGTATTTGGGTTGATTTTCCTTGATTAGGCTGTTTTCTAGGAGGAGCGCGTCGAACTCTGAATTGACGATGACGACTTCAATGTAGACCACCTCCTGGACGAGTCGGAAGGTCTTTCTATCTGCACCTGTCGTTTTGGTGAAGTAACTGGATACGCGCTTACGTAAGTCCTTAGCTTTACCGACGTAAATGATTTCCGTATCATCGTAAAACTTATAGACACCCGGGTCGTGGGGCAATCGGCCATATTCGGATTTTTGAAAACGCTGGAATTGCATCCCTTAGAAGAAGTCATCCTCCTCCACGGTATTTAGAATTAGCGAATCAGCAGGAATCTCACTATTGTAAACACCACAATCAAGTTCGACGGATACGGGATTGATAGGTCGGTCAAACTGGCCTTTTGCGTACGATAAGGATTTGTCGGCGTATACTTTAGTCATAAACTTTTCGTAAATCGGCATGGCGGTACGGGCTCCCTGTCCCAAGGCCCAATGCTTGAAGCGTATGCTTCTGTTATCACCACCCACCCATGCACCTGCTGCCAGGTCGTGGGTCACACCGATAAACCATCCGTCGGAGGCGTTGTCGGTCGTACCTGTTTTCGCGCCGATCTCATTATTGCCTTTGATGGACCAGTCTAACGGGCCACCAGTGCCGCCGACTTCTTCCGTTGTTCCACGCAACATGTGCAACATCAAGTAGGCTGTTTCCTCGTTCAGTACCTCTTTGGGCTCAGGCACGAACTGCTGAATGATATTGCCATTCTCGTCCTCAATTCGGGAGATATAAAAAGGCTTCGTGTAGTTTCCTTTGTTCACAAAGGTGCTGTAGGCGCCTAGTAGTTCGTAAAGCGATACGTCACCTCCCGCTCCCAGACATAAAGCGGGTACAGGATCCAAGGGACTCTCAATACCCAACCGCTTGGCATATTGCACCACCGTTTCCGGCCCCAGTTGCTTCATGATGTAGGCAGTGGAGCTATTGACTGATCGCGCCATGGCCTGTCGGATGGTCATTTTATTCCCAGTGAAAACGCCATTGGCATTGTCTGGCGTCCAGGTTGGAGGCTCCTGCCCTGGGCGAGGAAACGTGACCGGCGCATCGACGACGGGAAAGCAGGGTGAATAGCCATTGTCGATCGCTGCGGTGTAGACAATCGGCTTAATGGTTGAGCCCGGCTGCCGCCTGCCTTGTTTCACATGATCAAATTGGAAGTGCTTGTAGTTGATACCACCGACCCATGCTTTGATGAATCCTGTATTGGGATCCATCGCCATAAAGCCGGCTTGGAGAAAGTGCTTGTAGTAGCGCAGTGAATCGTAGACACTAAAAACGGTATCGATATCGCCATCCCAGCTGAAGACCGACATCTTTTTCTTTTCATTCAGATAGTATTCGATGGAGTCTGCGTTAGCCCCAAATCGAGTGGCGAGACTTCGGTACTGGACCGTGCGTTTGATCTCCTTCTCAATGAACCCCTCGATTTCCTTGTTGTCATCGTCAATCCAGGGTGCGTCTCCATTCAAATGCGCCATAAATACGGACTGTAACGTATCCATGTGCTCCTCCATAGCCTGTTCTGCGTACGCCTGCAGTCTGCTGTCGATCGTTGTGTAGATTTTTAGCCCGTCTTCAAATAAGTCGTAGCCGTGTTCCTTGGTCCAGCTTAGCAGAAAACCCCTGATCACGGTACGGAAATAAGTAGCCAGGCCCACATTGTGACTTGCCACCTTGTAGTTGAGACCAAAGGGTTCGAGTTTCAAGCTATCATACGCTTCTCGTGTCAGCAGGTCATACTTGTGAAGGTTGTACAAAACCTCTGTGCGCTTCGCCATTGCATTTTCTGGATTGTACACCGGGTTGTATCGAGTGGGCGCATTGATAGAACCGATCAGCACCGCGGACTCCAGGTAGTTCAGTTGAGCAGGAAGCTTGTTGAAAAAAGTCTTGGCGGCTACTTTGATACCATAGGACCCGGACCCAAAGGGCACGGTGTTTAGATACATGGCGAGAATTTCTTCTTTGGTGTAGGATTCTTCTAGTTTGATAGAAATAATGTACTCCTTTAGTTTGGTGACGATCATTCCCACTTTTGGGATATCGTACAACGACCCTCGATTTGCAGAAGACGTTTTGTAGAGGTTTTCTGCGAGCTGCATGGTGATGGTACTGCCTCCTCCTTGCATCTGGCCCGTCAGAAAGCCAGCTGCCGCTCGTATTAGCCCCTTGAGGTCAATGCCTGCATGTTCTTTGAACCTTATGTCTTCTGTGACAATGAGCGTATTGACCAGCTCGGGAGAGAGCTCATCATAAGAGACGGGCGTGCGATTTGTGCGAAAGTATTTACCAAGTGATACGCCATCTGCACTGATCAGTTCCGAAGAAAGGTCAGGATCGGGCTTTTCCAAAGCCTGCAGACTTGGAAGTCCACCGAACCATCCAAAAGCATCGTTTTGCACCATGAGAAAAGTGCCTCCAATACCCAGAAAGAAGCACAAGAAGAGTACCCAAATGACGATGTTGATCCTTTTTATGGCTTTTTCTTTGGTCATAGCTTGTAGTATTTCTCGAAGAAATTGAGGTACGTCTTCAGATCTTTTGATTCGTAGAGGATATCGAAGTTTTCTTCCGTGATGACCAGGTCGTAGTAGATCTCCCCTTTGTGATCATCGAGGAATTCTGCCGTTGTTCGGAATAGCTTCACGAAAGTCTCGGAGGATGACTTCCCTGGCAAATCAACTACGGTCACCATCGAGTACTTCTGATCGAGGACTAAGCCACTCACCGGCATCTGCATGTTGTTCTTTTCGATCACTCCTTCTATGTCTTCAATGATGGTTTCTGCGAACGACCCCTGAGGATCATATACGAAGATAAAGTAATGGGGATTATTGAAGCTTCGGACGTACTTGCCTTTGGAGCTGCTGTACAGGTTGATCTGATGTTCTTCGGATGCAGTGAGTAGACCCTGAGCGTATCCTTGCAGTTCGCTTTCCTCATTCTGGCGTAGAAAGGTATTCAACTCTGATTGATACTTATACAGTTCGTCGATCCGGCCCAGATTGAGTATCCTGAGCAGTTGGAGATTGTCGTGGTAGTCGCTTTCTTCATAGACAGACAAGGTGCTGTCAATCATTGCAATGCTGATCTCGTGTTGCCCTCTTCTGAACAGATCATAGGCTTCAGAGTATAGCTCTCCCACTTTTTGATTCTTAGCAAGGTCTTCTTCCCGGAAGCGTGGGTTGGCAATGAGTTTAGCGTAGACAGACTCAGGAAACTCCTCTTGTAATTGGTTTGCTTTCTGTTGCGAGGCCGTAGGATTTTCTTCACCATAAAGCAAATAGAGCTGATAGAGCACCTCGGGCTTGTAGGCTGATGTATCAAACCTGACAATCATCGTCTCGAATGTCTTGATTGCGTTGGGCTTTTCGAGTAGCTGGAAGTTGTAAATATTGCCCAATTGATAATAGCTCTCTTCGATCTCGCCGAGTAGTTTGATCTGATCAGCAGGATTCTTCGGGATCGTTGCAAGCATTTTTTCCTTTTCGGCAGCCACATCGATGGTCTCATCTGCCTCTTCCAGGGCTTGAAGGTCTTCTAGGACCTCTTCTGACAGGGTGACGGTTTCCTCGGTGCCTATGTCGGAGGAAGCTCCTGAGCGGTTTTTTCGCCTCCAGTTGTCTTCTAGTGACCGCTGTCCCCAGACACGGATAAACTCCGACTGCCCGCGACTCACCGACGTGACGTTGTAGAAATACCAGACACCCTCCGTCGTTGTTGAGATGGTGGCGCCGGTCCCTTGAGGATCCAGATTCTCAAATTGTTGTTGTCTCCTCTCGACTTTCTTTCGACGTTTCTTCTCCTCCTCCGCTTCTTGCACCTTTTTGGCAATCACATCGTTGAGGTATGCGTCGATGGTCGCATCGTTCATGGTGGCCAGATTCAGCAGGCTATCATTGTCCCGGATGGTAGTGATATGTTTCACAAATTCGGTAAGGATTTGCTGTCGCTCTTTTACATACTCGTAATTCTCCTCATCCTGAGGCATGACACTGGCCGTAGAGTCGTAGTAGAGCTTGGCCATCTCAAAGTCGGCCAAACTGTCGTAGTAGAGCTCACTCAATTGGAAGTAAGAATAGGCCTTCTGCCGATTGTTGGAGACACTATGGAATACAGATAGTTTGTAGAAGTCGAGCGCTTCGGCAAGGTTGCCCTGTTTCAGCTCGAAGGCGCCCATCTCATAGTAGATTTTGTCTTTGTATTCGACATTTTTTCGGTCGCGCAGCAGCCTTCTGAAGTATTTCTCAATTTTCTTGCGGTCCGAGCTTTTGGCCAACTGACTTACCTGTGCCATGTTGAGCTTGGTGTGGAAAGAGAGCTCGTAGCTTGGGCTGTCTTTCAGCGTATTTTTATAGTAACGATATGCCTCCGAATCAAATCCAAGGTCTTGATAAATCTGTCCTATGATGTAGTTGATTCGAGCACGCTCATCAGTGTCCTTAATCAGGGCCTCGGCCAACACCAGATTTTGCACCGTTTTGTTTAGGTCATCGGTTTGTTGATAGAGATGTGCCCTGTTGAGGAAGAGCGTCTTTTGATTGTCAGCATTGAGTCGTTCCTTTTTTAAGTAATCGGACACCGCTACCGCATTGTCAAATTCCCTTGCCTCCACGAATGCCCTTAGGAGCTGCACCAGCGCTTCATGGCGTTCGTTTTTGTTGTCACTCTTTGTGTTGACGTACTTGAAGGTCTCGATGGCCTCGGGGAACTCCGAACCGTAGATTCGGGCTCGGCCGACCAGCACATAGCAGTCATAGGCCCACTTGCTATCCGGATGCCGTTGAATGCTGATAGAGGCCTTCTTTACGCAATCTTCCAGGGGAGCCTCTTGCCCCTGCGAAAACAGTGTATCGAAAGGTGGGTAGACTGGTAGTATCTTACTGTAATTCCATTCATGGTTGTCCCAAAGGGCCTGCTCGACCTGAATGATATCCTGTTTGGCATAGAAGTACGCGTTGAACCTCGCTGTTGTATTGTGATAGGCACTGCTGACCGGTCCCTGGGCCGCAGCGAAGGAAGTACAGGCAACGATCAATGAGATGAAGAAGAAGTGTCTACCACCGGCGATGAGATGCATACACTGTGATTTAGCAGAACAAAAATAAACAGCACCGTTCAATATATTTGTCAACGAAAAAAATCTGAAGAGATTGGGAACGAAAAGAACATTGTCAGGATGGCTGACCAATAGGTACCTGATGATCATCAGGAACGAGGAGAATTTCGCAGAGAAGCGAACCATTAGTTTTAACTACGCCAGGCTGCTGCTGTTATTCATGGTTTTCTTTACGCTCACTTTCGCCTTGAGTATGTACTTGGTTACCACGCTCCTGAGACAGTGGTTTGACCCCAGGTACCACCAGAGCGTGGCTAACCGCAGGCTCATTGAATTGACTTTGAGTGTTGATTCGCTGGAAAATGAATTGATTGCTCAGCAAGAATACGTGCACAATGTTCGTTTAATACTGGAGGGAAATGACAGTATTTATTCTGCGCTGTCGGATCCATCAGTAGAGGTGTCTATCGATCAAGAGGATATTGTGTTATCGCAACAGTTACAAGAAGTGGATTCGCAGTTTCGCGTGGCTTACGAACAGTCTGATTTAGGTCTTGTTCGATTTGCCAGTGCCGAGAGCAACGAGCTCCGTGAGATGTACCTTTTTCCTCCCCTGGACGGAATCATTACGGATCGGTTTGATCGAGAGCGGGAGCACTTCGGCGTAGACCTGGTTGCGAAGGAAAACGAACCAGTAAAGAGTGTAGCGGAAGGCATTGTGATTTTCGCCTCATGGACCCTCGACAATGGCTATGTGATCGGCGTGCAGCACAGTCGTGGCAATCTCATTTCCGTTTATAAGCACAATTCGGAATTATTAAAAAACGTGGGTAATTTTGTAGCGAGCGGAGAAATAATTGCAATAATCGGGAATACGGGTGAGCTGACATCCGGTCCCCATTTACATTTCGAATTGTGGCATAAAGGCAATGCCATTAACCCAGAGAACTACATCGCGTTTTAAAATATCATTCGCTAATACGAACTAGCATGTTTAACAAACAAGAGCATAAAGAAGTGCACGAGCAAAGTAATTCCAGCAACATCATTCGGACCGGTACGAGCATTGAAGGCAACATTGAAACCTTTGGTAATATTCGTGTCGAGGGTAAGCTCATTGGTAACTTGAAGACCAAATCAAAGGCAGTTTTTGGTCAGTCCTCGAAGATCGAGGGAAATGTCTTGGCGCAAAATGCCGAGATCGAAGGCCATGTAAGTGGTACGGTTGAGATCACCGAAGTCTTGATTCTAAAATCCACCGCAGTCGTAGACGGTGATATCATCACGAATAAATTCATCGTAGAGTCAGGTGCTGCTTTCAACGGGAGTTGCAAAATGGGGGTAAAGACCCGTGAAATCACAATCGGAAAAGAAGAAGAAGCACCAACGCTCCTCAAAGCACAAAGCTGATCCTCCCAACGGCTACCTCAGGTTTACTGGGGTTGCCTTCGAATTGGTCATCTTTAATCTGGTTGTAGTCTGGGGGGGATACAAACTGGACCAATACACTGGGACAAAGGTGCCATGGTTCATCATCGTGTCCGTTTTTTTGAGCGTGGCGGGTACGATTTTCTATTTGTTCAAAAGACTCGATACGGGCGATGAGTAAATATCTCAAGCCCTCACTGATATTTTCGGGCCTCTTACTGTTATTGTACTATGTCACGGAGTACTTGCAATGGGGGTTGCACCGATTCTTCCCAGCGCTCATTCTCTTTTTTCTACTGCAGTCATTCATCGTTGCTTGGATCCTTGCCATGGGGGAGCGCGACCGTCAGCGATTCCCTATCTACGCCTTGTCCTCGGTGTCACTAAGGTTTGTTACTGGGGTGCTATTGTTGATCATTTTCTTGATCATGAAGATCCCGGATCTGCAAGCGCTTACTCTGCAGTTTACAGTGGTCTATTTGTCATATATGATATTTGAATTGAGCATGGTGTTGTCTAACTTGCGCCGGAATTGAGGACGGAACTCGTAGCGATGTTAGGAAAACAGCCCGAAGCAAACACCAAATTGTTGAGAATCATACTTTTAGCTCTCGTTTTTGTGGGGTCTACCACGACGTGGGCCGCTGATAGCGAGGGTGATGGGTCTTTCAATCCCGGTGAGATGATCAATCACCACATCAAGGACTCTCACGTGTGGGAAATCGCTCATGGTGTCGAGGTACATCTGCCAGTCATTTTGTATACCGACGACGGCTTAAAATTTTTCTCCTCAGCTGATTTCTATGATGAGCATCACAACCCCGTCTCCCACGAAGGGTTTGTCATGGACCACGACCACATTACTGCTACTGATGGCTCTCTCGTCATTGACTTCTCGATTACAAAAAACGTACTCTTTCTTTTCTTGAACTCCGGTTTGATGCTTTTGATTTTCTTTTCAGTGGCTTGGGGTTATAAGAAGAATGCGGGTAAAGCGCCAAAAGGGATTCAATCGTTTTTCGAGCCTATTATCATCTTCGTCAGAGATGAAATTGTAAAGCCCAATATCGGTGAGAAGAAATATGAGCGCTATCTGCCTTACCTGTTGACCTTGTTCTTCTTTATTTGGTTCGGCAATCTGCTGGGTCTGCTTCCTGGAGCAGCTAACTTGACTGGGAATATCGCAGTCACTATGGTATTGGCGGTAGGTACGTTCTTGCTGACCAATCTAAGTGGCAATAAGCACTACTGGGGACATATTTTGAATACACCTGGAGTGCCGTTTGCGCTAAAGCCGATCATCGTTCCGGTGGAGATCATTGGTATGTTTACCAAGCCCATTTCCCTTATGGTACGATTGTTTGTGGCGATTACAGCGGGCCACATTGTGCTTCTGAGCTTGATGAGCTTGACATTCATTTTCCATTCCTACTTGGTGGGAATTGGGACTACGATCGTGGTGGTAGTCATCACCTTCATTGAAATCCTGGTGGCGACTATTCAAGCCTATGTATT
>JBCCXG010000119.1:0-12008 GCA_039191945.1 Bacteroidota bacterium | reverse complement strand
CTCCAAAATGTTGATTGTATTATTGACGGTCAGATTACCCGTCATGTCGACATTCCCTTCATGCTGAATACCACCAATCAGGCGGCCCAACTCGACGTTCGCGTTACCACTTAAGGTCAGGTGGTGGAACTCGACTGGGAAGTCGCCGGCCGTGAGTTGTCGGATGTATTGGTTGCCTGCGGCCCGGTTGAACTCGACAGTACCATCTCCCGTGTAGCTGCCCGGAGCCGCTATCCAATCATCTCCAGAAAAAGTATAGGTCTGCGAGGCCACCCCATTGAAAGTTCCACTGATCGAGACGTCTCCCAGAAAGGTGATGCCCCCACCACCAGTGAAGGTGACACCGGCCTCAATCTCAAAAACATCGTTGACCGTAGTCGTCCCGGCTGTGGTCTTTGTTCCTGTACCCGAGGACCGGAGTTCGTCGAACGACATATTCGTAAGGAGTTGGTTGCCCCCATTGAGAATGATCTCGCCATCTACCGTCGTATCAAATGCGCCACCTGTGCCGTTGATATCACCCGATATACGGTATTCATAATTATTGGTGGAGGGTACGAGCAATGCGGCTTGTTCGATGGTCAGATCCCCGGCAATGTCCAAACTACCATCAATCAGATTGAATTCTCCTGCCGCAGTAGGATGCGAAAATACCAGATGGGCGAAACTCTGATCCCCTGGCGAAATAGAAACAGTGGTACCTGAGGGCGCGTTGAAAGTCACCACGCCGGCCCCGTTGTCAAAGATGGCATTGTTCGCGGTAGACCAAGAGCCCTCGATCAGCAGGCTGGAAGTGTTGTCCATGATCAACGCACAGCCCGACCCGTCACCGAGCGCGATATCCCCATCCACGTCAAGCGAAGAAGTGTTGAGCACCTTGAGCAAGCCGTCTTCCAGTACCAGCGCACTGATGTTTACCGATAAGCCGTCGATGACGGGATTGAAGGGTTGACCCAGCGGAATCACCGCCTCACGGTCATTACTAGCGATGGACGGCACGCCATTGTCCCAATTCGAGGCGGTATTCCAGTCGGTGCTCGTCCCACCCACCCATCGGGTGTCCAGCGGTAGTTCCCAGGTGAGCTGACCATTTGATTCAGCAGGTAACGTTGGATCTCCGTCGTCTTCATAGGTGGAGCCATTCCGTCCCAAAGGACCGGATGTATTGTCAAAATCGATCGTCGCATTGGACGGATCATTGGAGCGACGTACGTTGAAGTGCTCACCGACGTCAGGATTACCTGTGAAGTTGAATACGACATTGCTGATGGTCAAGGCAGCATCTGACTCCAAACTGAGGTAAGCATTACCAGTGGCCGGATTGTCATCGCCACCGCTCCCATCCCCGGCATCCGTATCAAGATTGGAAAAGGTACCATTGCTAAAGTTGTTAGTGGCATTGACTGTCGCACCGTCTTCCACTTCCAGACCCTCATCGGTGAGGTATTGCATCGTGTAGTACTGCGCGCCTATCTCTCCTCCGGATTCAATATTGATATCGATTCGATTCCCACCCTGCGAACGGGTAATCGTGGCGATTTCACTTGCGCTTCCCACTACATTAAGTGCCCCACCACTTTGCACATCGAGATTTCCCCCGATTTCCGTATCGGCAACATCTCCACCGTCGTCGCTAGCACTGAACTGCAGGGTCGCTCCGGCATCCACTTCCAGGGTGCCGTTCATGCCGATGACATTGCTTTCTGCATCTGGATCTCCGGCGTCATCATCCCCTAGTGTGAGGACCTGACCATTTAAGTCTAAAGTGGCGGAAGCCAATGTGAGTCCTGTACCCGCAGTGTTACCCTCGATTTGCATGTCCCCAAGCAGAGTGTAAGTGCGGATGGCCGATCCCTGAAAGGTAACCGCTGCGAAGTCCTCCCCATTAGGATTGATGGTCTTGGCTGTCGTATTGCTTGCATTGAAAACAACCGTTCCTTCTCGTTCGAAGAAGTCACCCCCCAGATTGTCCCAGCTGCCATTGACCGTGACCTGGTAGCTATTCGTATTGTCAGCATCCAAATCGACGCTGCCGCCTATGGTAAGGTCATCGACGACTATTGCCCCGGTTAGGAGTTTGTTTCCTGTACCACTGAAGCGGACATGGGGAATGCCCGTGATATTGGCATTGGCTTCGTCAATGACCGGGACATTCTGCCCTCCCGTTTGATCAAAATCCAGCGTAGCACTGGTTAAAATCCAAAGCCCTGTTGCGTCAATATTGACATTTTCGCTCGCAAGCGTATGGGACAGGCCGGAGAAATCAATGGCAGCATTGGCATCGATGACCAGATTACCGTTGCCCAGGTCCAATCCGTTGGTGCTTACCGTCACGGTCGTTGCTGCCGAGTTAGATACTGTCAACGCCGCAATCTCATGATCCCCCGGGATGATAGTCGCATTCCCACCATCAAAAACAAATGGGCGGTTCGTCGCTGTCAGGCTAAAAGAGCCATCATTCGTAAACGTACTTCCACTGAATTCCAGCCCATTGTTCGTAGTGACCGTCACGCCACTATTGATCGTTACATCCCCGTTGATATCAATGACTTCAACGTCCGCATTTGGATCCAATGTCTTGGTCCCCGATCCACTGAATACAACGTGGTGCAATTCGAGGTTCTGCCCATTGCCATCATCATCCTCAATGAACTGGTCCTGGTTGCCTGCGAAAGTAACTGTCCTGCCCACACCGGGGGTGTAATCCCTGATATCTACATTAGACCCATTGAGGGTCAGATCAAAGGCGTTGTTGTCGGACAGGGTGGGGTCATTGTTCATATCGAAATTGGCCTGGACGATCAAATTCCCATCCAATGTGACCGTACCATTGGAATAGACGCGTAACTCACCGTATTCGATAGTACCTCCATTTGTGAATAAGGTCTGATTGCCGTTGGCATCTAGGTCGACCCGACTCGTGACATCAATGTTGTAGTTGGCAAAGCCAGAGGGGATCGACAATCCGACCACGCGATTGTCCAAGATGGAATTGGACAGCATGGTATAAGTCCCATCGCCATCATTGGTGACGGCGCGGGTGAGCTGCTCTAGCTCGACACCCTCTCCGACGGTCAGGTTTCCGTTCACGGCGATGTCAGATTGGGGTCTTTTCAGGCCTGTACCATTCAGAATTAGGTTCTCAAATGCTCTCGTGGTATTGTTGAAGTCCGCGTCCATAATCCACTGGCCACCCATGTGGACAAGCGTACCGCCCGCGCCCCAGGTGAGCAGATCGGTATTCCCAAGGGAAAAAACATCTTGCAAATTGATCGTATATCCGGCAGCATCGAGCGATACTACGCCATCACTAAGGACAATGTCATCCTGTATGGTGATATCACCGGTCAGCGTAGCGGTGGTGCTCCCTCCTCCATTATCTCTGATCTCGACATCGTTGAAAGTAACGTTTGCGGGTAAGGTTTGCGCGCCGTTCCGTCTAAACTCTACTTCGCCACCGGTAAGGCTATAACCACTTGCGGTTGGGAAGTTGCTATTGAAAACTCTGAGGGTACCTCCCGTCTGTGACAGTGTCCCTGTGATGGTAACCGTGGCCGTCTCTTCGAAGTCTACCACGTTGTTGGATGAAATGACCGAGAAGTCCCCGCCTACCGCGGTGTTTCTGAATATGCTCTTGGTCCCAGTATTCTGGAAAATGATATTATTGAATGACAGGTCGTGTCCCAAATCGGGAAGGTCTTGGTTGACCCCATTGAATATCACGGTACCGGTTCCGGGATCGAAGGCGCTAGCCTCATTGAGTTCCCAATTTCCGCCTACGAAAATCGTTCTATCATTGCCTGCAACCGCACCTGTTCCTGCAGCAAATATGATCTCATCGGAGGCAGAGATGTTTCCATCAATACTCTTGGCACCGGCACCGGCAAACTCAACATCGTACATCGTGCCGCCCGAGATGCTTTGAGTGCCAGCTGCACCATTGAAACGCACCAGCCCCTGGCCTGGCTCGAAGACACCACCATTGACCAGCCAATCGCCATTTACGTTGAAATTGAAACCACCTGAAGCATCCATGGTCCCCGCACTCAGGGTAACAGCGTTGGTGACGGTGAGGACGGAACCGAGGATATAGGTAGCACCAGCTCCATTGATCAATAGGTCATAAAAGGGGTCTCCGTTGCCTGAGGTTGTAATTGAATGCGTTCCCGATGTGCCGTTGAAGGTCACGGTTGCGGTCCCTTCATTGAACACCCCCGCATTTGCCCAGGATCCACCAATGGCCAAGCTGGAGTTGGCATTGTCCGTCATGTCGACCATGCCGCCGGCGAAGACGGAGAAGTTACCACTTACGGCAAGGGCACCTGTCCCCTCAAAGGTCAGGCTGCCCCCATTCCGGACGGTCACTCGCGCGACGGAGAAACTCTCACCATCGGCAATAATCGGATCATTGGGGGATCCCGCGGGTATGTAAATGATATCGTCTGCATCGGGAATCCCGTCAGCATCCCCATTATTGAAAGTCCAGTTAGCCCCCAATCCCCAGGCCGAACTCGTGCCACCGACCCAGGTAAAACCATTGTCCTCAGTCCACCGAATATAACCATCCGTAGCGCCACCATCGGGCACATCGTTTTCATCCTGTACCCCTCCCAAGGTCCCTCCAGCAATGACAAACTCGATAGAGCCAGAGTTGGGAAGGTTCGCACCATCTACCGATACGTTGAATTGAGGCCCCTCGTTGAAGATCACGTTGCCCGCGGAAAGTGTCCCGATGTCAATATTCGCCAGGGTCAGGTACGCTCCGTTACCAACGCCAGAGGTAAAGGTGCCGTTACTGAAGTTGTTGCCCGTCGCTAAGTCGTCAATGGTACCTCCTTCAATCCGAATGCCATCGTCATCCGTGCTGGCTATCGTGTAGTACTGTGCCTGAATATCTCCACCTGACTGTGTAAAAGTGAAGCCATCGTCATCGACGGCACTCAGCGTAGCAGGACTGCCATTGATACCGATAATCTGAAGGTCGCCTCCTGTTTTATTAATGTCCGGGTTAGCAGCACGGTCGTTGATGAGTAGCGATGCTCCTTCGTCCACGATAAGTGTACCACCGCTCATCTCCAGGCCACCCCGATTGATGGTCATGGTCTGCCCGTTGAGGTCGAGGGTCCCGGCGGTTAAGACGAAATCGTTGGCTGTCGCATCCCGGATCAGGAAATCTCCGGTCAGTTGGTAGGTCGCACCCGGAGCATTGATCTCAAAGTCCCTCACCTGATCGCCTCCCAGGTCGATGCTGTGCGAGCCGGAGGTCCCTACCATCGCGATTTTGGCATTGTCTTGTCGAAACTCAAACCCACTGCCCTGGTTGACCAAGTCACCTCCTACATTGACCAAGGCCGGACCTGGATCGGCACCACCATCATCTTCACGCACACTCAGCCGCCCAGAAATAATCAAAAGATCATTGAAGACATCCATTTGGTCATTGAGGACAACGCCTTCTTCTTCTACATCGAAGCGGGCATCCGGATCGAGATTGATGGTCAGGTTGTAAAAAGCTTTCTCACTTTGCGGTTCATCGGGGCTACCATCCCACGAGCGAAAGTTTGATTCGCCTCCGGTAAAGGTTACTGTTCCATTTTGCGCTTGAAAGGTGCCATAGTTGTTCCAACTCTCCTCGACGGTAATGGCATAGCTAGCTCCCGAAACGTCCAGCGTCCCTCCATCGGTGATTACCATTTCGCCATTGAGCGTGATGTTGCCCGCCAGTAAGACGCTGGTAGTTATGGCTCCATCACCGACCTGAATATCATGAAAAGACGAAGTACTGACGGTCGTCGTACCCCCGCTGTTCCTAAAAGCCACGTCATTGTTGTGCAAAAAACTACCGCCATTGTTCCAGTTATTACCAAAAAAGTTGATGACTTCGCTATTGGCATTGAATGTCGCCTCTGCCGCAATGGTGAGGTCTCCATAAATGTTCAGGGCATTGTCAAAACACTCCTTTTCTCCTACTCCTTCAAACTGAAGGTTGGGGAAGTTCTGTGCGGTCTCAAGGTTACGAAAGTCCTGTTCAGTAGCGCCGTCAAAAATGATGGTGGTAGTGAGTGGATCCACATAGTTGATGGAGGCCCCATTATTGACCACCAGGTCTTTGCTCAGGCGTAGAATTTGCCCTTCTATGTCAATAGAAGAGCCGGAAGCAATGATCAAATCCTCACCAATCTGTACGGTAGAGTTGATATCCACGGTCGTATTGTTGGTGATGTTGACCTCAAAGAAATTGGAATTAGTGCCCTGAACGATGGACTGTGTTCCGCCACTGAGAAATTCAGTATTGGAGCCGGTTTGCGTGTAAGTACCTGAGCCAATCTCCGTCCAATCGCCAAGGATGTCAATCGCTTCGGCGCCACCTGCCACGGTAACACCGTCATTGATGGTGAGATCATCGTCGATCAACAGCGTGCCGGTCAAAGTCTTGGTACCTGTGCCTCCAAAAATGACATCCCCAAAATCCGATGCACTAAGCACCTGATCTGCGCCATTAAAAGTGATGACCACCTCCACCGTGCCGCCGTTCGTCTCGTCGTCTCCTGTGTACCCCGTACCCAAGTTCCAATCCCCAGCTACGGTGTGATTGACCGCTCTCTGATCGGTGTCAGCAATAGAACCAAAACGAAAAGTAGGATTATTGGAGATCCGCGTTACATCCCCTAAAATCGTCAGGCTCACCCCATTACCCATATCCGACGGAATGTATTTATTGCCATTGCTTGCAAACTCCAACGTGCCCAGTGTACCCCCACTTAAATTGGGAATCACTTGATCACCGTTGAGGTCGAGACGTATGATGGAATTGGCATCGACGGTCACGATATCTCCGACATTCGAAAAGCCGCTGGCGAAACCCTCAACTGCCGCTGTACTAGAATATACTGCGCAATTGGACCCTAAGGTGAAGGTCTCGTTGGCACCAGGATCCCCAATCACCTGATTGGCATCGACATCGACAATGATGATATTGACTTCAGAGCCATTAGGGTTCTGCACCGCAAAACCAGTTGCCACCGTCACATCATCGTCAACATTTACTCTGCGAATAGCGGAGGGCGTTGCCGTATTAGTGATGGTCAGCTGCCCCATTTGATATCCACCCGCTACAGGTCCGTCCAGCGTCTGGTTATTGTCAGAATCCAACGTAATGGTACTGGTCTCGAAATCAAACACCGGACTGCCGGCGACATCCCCATCACTCATGAACAAGTCTTCGCCAAAAGTCATATTCACCGCATGCGAAGCTTCAAATCTCACCCCGTTCACAAGGTCCAACTGACCCGTCAAAATGAGGTCGTCATCCCCCGGATCAATGGTTCTGGATCTTTGTGGAGAGGCATCTGCTTGGCTTAGAAATAGCCGACCGAAACTAATGGTAGCATTGCTGGCATCTTCCGTTTTTACAATCTGATCAAAGTCCGCATCGTAACGAACCAAAGCGGTCGCGTTCAATAGATAGGTGGAAAATCCAGTCGGAAAATTATCATAACCCCTCACGTATAGATCACCGCCCGCTTGTATGGTGAGCGCACGTGTACCGGTCACAATCAACTCACCGTCACTTTCGCCAGCGGCTGGAAATTGTGAAGCACCATTGATGATTAACTGGCCCGGACCAGTGACCTCTACATTGCCATCTACCGTCACTTGATCATCTCGCTCGATACTCGCGGTCCCCGTAATGATCAGGTTAGTGTTGGTGCCTAAGGTGAATGCGCCATCATCATCGCCTCCATCACCAAATCGCATTTCTCCGCCCGTAAAGGTGATGGTACCATTCGAGACCTGGACGGCCTGCAGTACCGTGTTTTTTACCTCCAGCTGCGCAATTTCGTGACTACCTCCATTGTTGATCCACTCAGCCTCATTGTTGATCTCCAGGACCCCTTCGGATATCAGATTGCCCGTCCAGTTCTTCGCCGAACTGCTCAGCGTAAGGTTGTCAAAACGGGCGGTCCCAGCAGACAAATCGATCGCTTGCCCCACGCCCGCATTGAAGAGCTGAGTGGAGTTGGTAGCAGTAAAGGTCGCACCGTTACTCAGGGTGAAATTGCCTTGAAATGTGTGATTAGATGGTGTGGTAACGTCAGTCCCTGCTCCATCGGCTACGAAACTCCCGGTCACGGTAAGCGCAGCAGTTAGGATCTTGGATGAAGAACCGTTAAGGGTAAGATCGTGAAAATTGACGGCATTTCCCGACAGGATCGAGGTACTGGCACTGCCGATGGTCACATTGGCCACATCCGTACCCGCGGCAAAGTCTAAAGTAGCGCCGTTGTGGACCAAATCTCCTGCGATCGTGACCGAATGTGTTGCGGCGTTACTGGCCACAGTCAATGTAGAATTGCTCAGGACTGTTAGATTGCCAGCGATTGCTAATGTCCTACCAGTCAGATCATTACCTAATGTAAATGTGGCTCCTGCTCCTGCTGCTCCAATCTGCAATTCGTTGATGCTAATGTCGCTCGCCAAAATCACGGCATCACCATCCCGAATGATGAACGTATCGTCTGCAATGTCGTCAAAGTCCCCGGGTATCGAAGGCGTCCAGCTGATAGAACGAAAATTTCCAGACCCCTGAGAGGTGTAGGTGGTCTGTCCGAAAACGGATGGCGCCAACAGCAGTAAAAATATAAGCAACAGGCACTCGTGGCGTGTCTTCGAGTGACTCTCCATTTTCTTAAGAGCTTTGGTTCAGCGATAAAACTAGCCGATGCCCACGCCCCCGACACGGCAAAACTGATGAGGGAGCATATTTACCACGTGAATAGAGCAATATCACTTAGCTTGAAAAAACGTTTTTTTTACCCAGAAAAAGGTATAGAAGCTATGCTAACGATTGCATAGATTCCATCTCATATATACCCGCTGTATGGTTAGTATTGCAGCCGGAGCCTTTGCTCGCGGCATTACCAGCCCCCGTCCGAATGATGAGCATCAGGGGAAATAGAAAGTAAATCTTTGGTAGGTGCCAACATCGTTCACTAGCTTAGGACTCCTAGGGAAAAACCACCATGAAACTCTATCGCACCCAAGCTGCCATCTTGCTAGAAGATGGGGACCAGTTTTACGAGCTACCGGACAATGACTGGGACGCACTCTTTCGAGTCGACAACCTACACGATCTACTGAAAGAGCTAAAGTCATCGCTCAAGAGCAGTCCTGCACCGGACTGGACCGAAGAACCACCCTTAAAACCCATTGTAAGTCAAGAAGTGTGGGCATCAGGCGTCACCTACCTGAGGAGTCGAGACGCTCGCATGCAGGAATCGGAGGACGGTGGGGACTGTTACGACCGAGTATATGACGCCGACAGGCCGGAGTTGTTCTTTAAGGCGACTGCTGGCCGAACCGTCGGGCCTGGGCAAAACATCCGCATCCGGCGCGACTCTAGTTGGGATGTACCCGAACCGGAACTCACCCTCATGATCAACCAAGCCGGGAAGATCCAAGGATATACGATCGGCAACGACATGAGTTCTCGAAGCATCGAAGGACAAAATCCGCTGTACCTACCACAGGCCAAGACCTACTCAAAATGTGCGGGTCTGGGGCCCTGCGTATTGGTCCTAGACGGACCTATCCCTACAGCGACCACCATCTCTTTGGAGATTTGGCGAGCAGGATCGCAGGCCTTTGCCGGAAGTATCGCAATCAGTCAAATCAAAAGGAGGTTCGAAGATCTGGTGGCATACCTCTACGCAGAGTGTGAATTTCCGAACGGTTGTTTCCTGATGACTGGAACCGGTATCGTGCCTCCCGATGACTTCACGCTACAACCAGAAGACAATGTGCGTATCACCATTGAAGGCATAGGTACCTTAGAAAATAAGATTGAACGGAAATCATAAATCACATGGAACTCACTGGCGCTCAATTTATAGGGAACACCCGCTCGAAGGAGGGCACGGCCCTATTTGATTCTATTTCCCCTGCTTCTAATCAACCCAATGGAGGGGTTTCTATGGCGGAAGCGACGCCCTCAGAAATCGACGAGGCAGTAGAGCTAGCTGAACAGGCTTTTGACGAGTATCGACAGATTGGCAAAGACGAACGTGCTTCGTTGCTCGAAAGGATCGCGGACAATATCGAGGAACTTGGTGCTACCCTCATCAATGAATGTATGGCTGAAACAGCCCTACCTGAGGCACGGTTGATTGGCGAGCGCGGTCGTACTATGAACCAGTTGCGACTATTTGCTCAGGTGGTTCGAGATGGAAATTGGGTGGATGCACGGATCGATACGCCGATCCCTGATCGTCAACCCCTGCCTAAACCTGATGTTCGATCGATGGCGATACCTCTGGGGCCGATAGCGGTCTTTGGGGCAAGCAATTTTCCTTTGGCCTTTTCTGTCGCTGGGGGTGATACGGCCTCTGCACTCGCTGCCGGATGCCCCGTGGTCTTCAAAGCACACCCGGCCCATCCGCGAACGTGTGAACTAGTGGCTGGCGCTATTGTCAAAGCACTTTCGGAAAGTGCGATGCCTGAGGGCGTATTTTCCATGGTCCATGGGAAATCGCATGAGGTGGGTGGTCAACTAGTCACACACCCCAAGATCAGAGCTGTCGCATTTACGGGCTCCCAGGCGGGAGGGCTGGCCCTGTTTCGGCAAGCCAATGCTCGAAAGACACCTATTCCCGTCTTCGCGGAAATGGGTAGCACCAACCCGGTATTCATTCTGCCTGAGGCCCTCAAAAATCACTCAGAAAAACTGGTACAAGGTCTCGCTGGTTCTGTCAACCTGGGCGTTGGTCAGTTCTGCACCAACCCGGGCCTGATCTTCACTACGAGCCATTCGCAAACCGAACCTTTTATCAATGACCTATCGTCAGCCATGCAATCGCAAGCGTCCGGTACCATGCTGACTTCGGGCATAGCAGCGGGATATCGACAAGGCACTTCAGCCTTGGCCGCGACTGAGGGGGTCGAGGCGATCGCCAACAGCAGTGCCGCAGCAGGTGATAATGATGTAGATGCTCACTTATTTCGGACGGATGTGACGAGTTATCTCCAGTCCAAGACCATCCAAGAAGAGGTCTTTGGCCCTTCCACAGTGCTGATTCAAGGCGGCAGTCGGGAGGAGATACTAGAGGCCGCTCGATCTTTGGAAGGACAGCTGACAGCTACTATCCATGGCACAACCAAAGACCTGGAATCCTACGAAGATCTCATGGGTATCCTGGAGCAGAAAGTGGGCCGATTGATCATCAATGGCTACCCTACCGGCGTAGAGGTCTGCCATTCCATGGTGCATGGAGGTCCATTCCCTGCTACTACGGCGCCTGCCACCACGAGTGTAGGTACTGCAGCGATTCACCGGTTTGTGCGTCCAGTTTGTTACCAGGACTTTCCCCAAAGGTTATTGCCCGCGCCACTGCAGGATGACAACCCATGGGGAATCTATCGACTGGTGAATGGAGAACTGACGAAAGCTTCCATTAAGTAAAGGCCTCGTTTGGTGTTTTTCACTCTGTCCTCAAGCTCTTGGTAGGATTGCTAGAGGCTGCAGTAAAAGACTGGTAGCTTATAGTAATCAGCGTAATGAATAGTAACAGGACAACTGGGAGCAGTAGAAGGTCCACGGTGATATCGATCCGGGTGGCGTATCCATCCAACCACCTGCGCAATCCGAAATACACCAAGGGTATGCCGATGACGGCAGCAATGGCTATCAGTTTAACATAGTCCCTAAAGATCATCAACACGATGGAGTTGACAGTTGCTCCAAGCACCTTGCGCACCCCAATTTCCTTGACTCGGAGTTTCAGCGTAAATGATGCCAGCCCAAACAGTCCCAGGCAAGCAATGGCCACGGCAATGATGGAAAAGCTGGTGAATATGGCCCCAAACTGTTCATCCGCTTTGTACTGACGGTCAAAAAAATCATCCATGAAATAATAATCGAAAGGATTACCTGGAAAATAGGAATCATAAAGTGACCGAACGGTCAACAGCGTCTCGCTGATATTGCCCGATAGCAGGATCGAAATATTGCT
>JBCCXG010000118.1:0-12009 GCA_039191945.1 Bacteroidota bacterium | reverse complement strand
CTCGAGGTCTTGGATAGATTAGGAAAAGAGAAAGGTTCTTTTCGCCTTGCTATCCTCTGGACCCTGGGCCTAAGCTTTGTGACGGGTGCTTTCGCTATTTTGACCGGTCTCTTACTGGAAAAGCAAGGTTTGCACGGAGGAGACACCCTAAACTCTCACAAAATCCTAGGTATATCGGTGGTGGTACTGACAGCCATTGCCTTTTTTGCCAAGCTGCTACGAACGAGCTACGCGCCTCGCTGGTCCATTGGAGTAGCAGCTGTCATCCTCGTCCTCCTCTCGGCCACCGGGCATTTGGGTGGAGAACTTACCCACGGTAAGACTTACCTGAGTGAATACGCTCCAGCACCGCTGAAGCCTTTGTTGGGCGGTGAAAGCCAACCCTATGTCGATCTCGCTGACCTTCACGCCGACTCAGTACTGGTCTACCAGCACGCCATACAACCCATTATTGAAGCTAAATGCGTACGGTGCCACAATGATGAGGAAACCCGTGGAGGGCTAAACCTGACGACCTTCGCAGGTTTGTTTGAGGAATCTGCGACGGGAACGGCTGTAGTCGCCGGAAACCTGGAGACCAGCGTACTTTTTGAGAGGGTCACCCTATCCCCTTCCAATCGCAAGTTCATGCCCCCTTCAGGTAATGCATTAAGTTACCCCGAGATCAACCTGATGAAGTGGTGGATCGAGCAGGGAGCAGACAGCTTGCAACGCTTTAGTAGCGACGCCATGGACGATGAGATGATCGCGATGGTCCTCAGAGAATACGGCAAGGACTACTATCCTAAACCCTACTATGAGCGAGTGCAAGTCGAAGCCACGGATCGAGAGACGCTGGCCAAGTTAGAAGCGAATGGATTCAGCGCAACGGCACTGGGTGCTGAGAACTTCCTACTGGATGTCGCATTTGGTGGTAAAGAAATGGGAGCCGAGCACTATAACATGATAACCAATATTGCAGAGGAGATCACCTTCCTCGACTTGTCAGAGGCTCACATACCCAATGAGATTTTTCAGACCATCTCAACGATGAAACACCTCACTCGGCTGGACCTGCATGGCTCCAATGTCACAGATGAAGTCCTGAAAAGCTTTTCTGGCCTGAAACAATTGGAGTCGATCAACCTTTACAACACAGCAATCACCGACGAAGGGCTTGCTGCGCTCACCTCGCTGGAAAACCTGAAGCGCATTTATTTGTGGCAGACACAGACGTCCGAGGACTATATCGCACAGCTCGGTACGGCTAATCCAGACCTTCAATTGATCGCTGGTTTTAATTGGAATTAAAGAAGGTGCCAGTTGTCCGTTAGTTTGTTTAACTTAAAGGTTCAACGCCCTAACTTATGTCCAAGCGACAAAATCAACGTCAAAAAGACGTAGATATTGACGTACGCCGTGGTGTCGTCTATATCAGCGAAGCCAAACAAAAATTTAGTTTCTCACAGCTGAAGGAACTTACGGACTTAGCTACCGTCCAGAACGCGAAGCTAGGGATCACAGGTTTTCTCTATTACGACCATGGGCGGTTCCTACAGTACCTGGAAGGCCCTGAGCAGCAATTAATGGATTTGCTTCGCAAGATTCGTATTGATGATCGTCATAACATCATCTATACAAGGGTCTCCATTCCATTGCCCTTTGCTCGCTTTTCGGACTGGAGTATGCAGTACCTTGACCCTGCGGCGCTTGTACGGGTCAACTTGAAGAGTGTCCTGATTGATTACCTCTCCTTTGCTCAAACGAATATTCAAATATTGTTCCAAGCCGAAAGTGACGAGCAGGTATGGAACCTCATCGACAAGATTGCTCAGGCACAGGCGGTCTTGAACTAAAACTTCAGGAAACAGAAGGCACTGCACTACTCCTAATATGCAAATCCCGTTGAGGAAACGGTATTTCTACGCCTTGCTGCTTGAATTGATCGAAGATTTCAAAGTATAGCTCGCTCTTTAATATCCGGGGCCTATTCGAGTGGGTCGCAGTCCATATGGCCAGCTCAAAATTCAGAGAGCTGTCTCCAAAGGCCTCAAAGAGCACCATCGGCGCAGGTTCTTTCAAGACGTGTGGTGATTCCTCCGCAACCTTTAACAGTATAGCCTTGATCTGCTTTGGATCCTCATTGTAGCTGACCCCTACCGGAATCCTGTACCGCACGTTGCGGTCATTGTGGCTCCAGTTGATCACCCGTTGTGAAATGAACTCTGAGTTTGGCACGATCACCGAAATGTTGTCATTGGTCAGTACAGTGGTTGAGCGCACAGAAATTGACGTGACGTCCCCTTCAATACTGCCGACTTCGATCCGATCCCCAACTTTGATCGGTTTCTCAAATAGGATGATAATGCCGGAAATGAAGTTGTCCGTGATGCTTTGCAGACCAAAACCAATGCCAACCCCTAGCGCACCAGCGAGGATGCTGAGCGTACTCATATTGATCCCGGCGGACTGTACGATGATGATCGACCCAATAAAAATGATGAGGAAGCGGGCAATCGTACCTGCGGACTCCGCTGATCCCGGATCCATGCTGGTACGCGATAAAATCCTGCCGACTAGTGCCTGCCTGATTTTTCTAGTAATGTAGAACAGCAGGATAAAGGCGACAATCACGTAGAGGATAGTACCTACGCTGAAATCTGTCGAACCCAGGCGAAAAATGGGTGCTGTGAAGATATCCAGGACATTTCCCACAACGTGGACCACGCCATCCCAAAAATCCTCAAAGTTTTCCATGAGCAATTGAATGCCCGAAAAGTACTTGACAGCCCTTGGAATTCCAAGCTGACCCGAGTCCAAGCGAGACGCGCAGACTTAGTCCCCACGACACCGAAGCTTTCATCACCAGGATCGATCTGCTAGGTGGTAATGGTCGGGGGGTCTTGTTCTGAGGCCTGCTCGGTCGAGGAACCGAGAAAAATGACCATCGATCCGACGCCAACATAGTGCACGGCGATTGTGCCAAACCGATAGGTGTAGGTGCTCAGTAAGCCGTAGGACTTCCTACTACTTTCTCCCATCTGCAACAGTTGATCCGGACTCATCTCAAGTCCATGATGCAATTGCCCATAGTCATCGCTTACTGCCTGCAGAAAGGAAGATTCACTTGGATTGGAGAAGGCCAAGAAAAGCAGGGTCAGTATCAAGGACAACCACAAAACGGGACTCACCTTTCGCATGTGGATTCTAACGCCTATCTGCTCTACTTGTTCAAAACAGCTCACCCTTTTCATTAACTTCCCATTCAAACTCACAATCGATGACCGCCGAAGAAACCAGACCCTGGGAACCCCTGATCGAATACCTCTCTGCAGACGACGCAATGCAGATCAAGACACACCTCGATCAATTGAATGCGGATGATATTGCCGCCGCACTCAGTCACCTCAACGAAGACGAGCGAGCTAAGCTTTTCCACGTCCTCACTGCTGTCGAGGGCGCCGAACTGATCGATGATATTCCATGGGACTATGCGCTGCGTATCCTGGAAGAAATAAGCCCTGACGAGGCCGCTTCCATTATCAACGAGCTGTCCAGTGATGCCCAGGCAGATTTTATTGGCGAGATGGATGCAGAGGGCGCTGAAGCCATCCTGGAAGAGCTGAGTGCTGATGTCGCCGAAAACGTCAAGGAGCTGATCCAGTACGAACCAGATACGGCTGGGGGGCTCATGATCACTGAGTACCTGGCTTTTGAGGAGTCTAGGACGGTGGGCGAGGTCATCAAAGACCTGGGTGAAAATGCCGATCAATACGAAAAGTATCACCTGCAATACTTGTACGTAACCGCTGATGGGCAATTCATCGGTGTGCTTAATATGAGAAACCTCCTGCTTTCGAAGCCCTCCACTCCACTATCCAGCATCGTACTACGCAGCGCGCAGACAGTGGACGTCAACGAAGACCTGGAGGGACTCATCCGATTTTTCGATACCCATGACTTCTACGGTGTCCCCGTATTAGGTGACAACGAAGAGATGCGAGGGGTCATCCTTCGCAAGGACCTCAGAGAAGCCCAACAAGAGGACCTCAACAATCAACACCTTGAAACCCAAGGGATCGTGGGTGGAGAGGAACTAAGGACCATGCCCGTGCTCCTGCGTGCCCGACGAAGATTGTCATGGCTGAGTGTCAACATCCTCCTGAACATTGCAGCAGCCAGCGTCATCGCCGTCTACCAGGATACGTTGTCGGCAGTGATTGCGTTGGCCGTATTCCTCCCGATCATCTCCGACATGAGCGGCTGCTCAGGTAATCAGGCTGTGGCGGTCAGTTTGCGGGAGCTGTCGCTGGGTGTCGTGAAGCCATTCGAGCTGGCGAGGGTTTGGATACAGGAGGTCTCGGTCGGACTGATCAATGGGGTCGTACTGGGGCTACTCATTGGTACAGCCGCCTGGCTGTGGCAAGGCAACTTCTATTTGGGACTGGTCGTCGGAGGAGCCCTGTGCATCAATACGTTGGTCGCTGTCTCGCTGGGTGGGATCATCCCATTGGCCTTGAAACGCTTTGACATCGACCCTGCTCTGGCTTCCGGACCCTTGCTGACCACGGTTACGGACATGTGTGGGTTCTTTTTGGCCTTGACATTTGCGGGAGCGATGATCAACCTATTGTGATATACTCTATTGGCCTAAAACGAATACTTCACCCTGAAATACAACAAGCTCACTGCCGCAGGCTCCCCCTGCACGAAGAACTGCCCAATTAAATCCAGATCAAGATTGGTGGAGACCGAATAGGTCATGAACGGATTGAGGAATATCCCCGGCTCACCCGGGTAATAGATGATAGACATACCACCATTCAAAAGCGGATTGATCGGGTAGGAAGACTGTAGGAAGGTCGACCATGTGAAAGGCGACAGCGCCCGAACATCCAGGTTGGCGGCGCTTTGAAGGAAGAGTGGGTTATTACCATCCGCAGCAGAATTGTAAAGGAAGGAACCATTGAGGTAGAGTGAGTTACTGAAAGAGTAATCCACCGAGATAGATCCAAGGAAAGTGCGCTTGTCCTCATCATTCCATGGCTCGAAATAGGTGAACTCTCCCTTGAAGCCAGCTAACTTTAGGTTTCCGGCCCAAGCCCCACCAATGGTGACGTTCTCACGCATGACTCCTGTCAGCAACTGCATGTCATACCCTTTGTAGTTCCATTTGTAGAGGAAAGCCGAAGTCAACTCATCCAGACGATCGGTGATCTTAGTAGCCACCTGCAGCGAGCCAGCAAACCCGATGTATCGCTGAAAGCGGATCGCGTCACTGCCCGGTCGCTCCTCATAGTCGAAATCAAAAAAGGAGTAAGCATTGAAAATGTCGTTTGGGTTCCACGCCAGATTGACGCCCCAGTTGATGCGCTGGCGGCCTGCGGTGAGTTCCCAGGTATCTTGCTTCCACTGCACATAGGCACGATCGATCATCGTATGGAGCACTACTCCTTCACCATCGATGGGCCTCGCGGACAAATCGAGGAAGTCATCATTAACATCAATTAGATCTCCGTAATTGGGAATCGTACGCACCAGATCACCGTGAAACAGTCGGGTTCGCAGATCCATTCTAAAGGTGAATTGGTCCGTTGGAAACCAGCGAAAATTTACCCGGTTGTGGATCAAGTTGTCCCAGAGTACTGAGTCTCCACCCTCGGGAATATTCAGTGTTACAAGGTCCTTGATGTATCCATCGAGCGACCACTTCCTCGACTCCTCATCCTGCGCATAAGCACCTGCAGCGAATAGGAGCATCACGCCAAGTAACCTAGCGCGATTCATCTTTGAGTATTCGACCATCCTCCAGGGTGACGATCCTTCTCGCCTTTTCAATCACACGTTGATCGTGCGTACTGAAAATGAAGGTGACCTTTTCCTCCTGGTTCATTTTCGCCATCAAATCCAGCAGGGCTTCGGTCGAGTGAGAATCCAGGTTGGCCGTGGGCTCATCGGCCAGGATAAACTTCGGCTTCGAGGCCAGTGCCCGAGCAACCGCTACCCGTTGCTGCTGTCCACCGGACAGTTCTGAAGGCCGACGATCGGCCTGTTCCTCCAAACCCATTTTACGCAGCAACTCCATCGCGCGATCCTCCCTTTGTTGCTTGGGGACATGCTGTAAAAGCAAGATGAACTCTACATTCTCCTTCGCCGTCAATACGGGGATCAGATTGTAGGACTGGAACACAAAACCAATATTGTGCATCCTGAAATCGGTAAGCTGTGCTTCTGTCAGCTGATCGATCGCCTCGCCACCTACGGTAACCCGTCCATCTGTGGGATGGTCCAGCCCACCGATCATGTTGAGCAGCGTGGTTTTGCCGCAGCCCGAAGGGCCTACGACAGCGGTGAATTCGCCTTCTTCGATCTTCAGGGAAAGGTCATCTACAGCCCGAACCGGAATCTTATCTGGATTGTAGACCTTGGACACGTTCTTCGCTTCGATAACAGCCATAATTATAGTTTTCTTAAAGCTTCCAGTGGATTAATGCGAATCGCTTTGATCGCAGGATAAATAGAGCCGACGAAGGCCGTAATGAGTACGGTGATCATGAGGCCGAAATAGGTTAGATTTTCGATCTCGGGATAGAAAATCGCATCGTAGCCATACTCCTGCAAGGCCTCGGAGTAGCGTGAGAGATCCAGGCCACGCTCCCCAAGCCACTGCACCGTTATGTAACCCAACGCAAGTCCTACTGGCCCTGCAATGGCGCCCAGCGTCAGGGTTTCCACGAGGATCATGCGAAAGACTTTGCCCCGATGCATCCCAATCGATCGCAGCATCCCAATCTCACGAGTCCGCTCCAATACCGCCATCAGCATCGTGTTGACGATGCCAAAAAGCAATGCCAGCATGATGATCACAGTGAGCGTCCTTTGCGTAGTCGCCGACGATTGTTCCATCAGGCTGAATTCAGGGGCAATGTCACGGTAAGTCCGCACGGTCGAGGGAGTGACCCCTACCAAGGCGTGCTTGACCTCATCCATGTCCTCGGCATCGTCCAATAGGATGGCCACTTCATGGATACCATTACCACCGATCAATCGCTCGCTATCCGATTGGCGCACATAGACCACACCCTCATTGATCCTTGGCGATTTAGACTCGAAAATACCTGCGACCCGAAAGGAGGCCGCGGTGATCTCCTGATCCAAATCCTGGAAAGTCAAAACCACCTTCGACCGGATTTTTAGCTTCAGCTTATTTGCGATTTTTCGGCTCACAAGGATAGGATTGCGAGTGATCCCCTCAAAGTAGGCACCATCCACCACCAGGGTCGATAGTAACGTCGTCGCTGCCTCTTGCTCGGTATCCACACCGTAGATCTCCACGCCAGCACTGGTTTTTGCGCTAGCGATCATTCCAGGAATCTTCTGCCTGTAGCTAGAAGCGGCCACCGACTCCATCCTTTCAAGCCTTGCACTCACTTGATCCAAATCCTGTACCCGCCAGTTGATGTTCGGGTCGGTGAGGTAGTCCGGATGATGAATTTGTAGGTGCGAATACTCATATTGGACCCCGTTGTTGCTGAATCCTACGTAAAAGCTGTTGTAAAACGAAATGATAAATATGAGCGACCAGACACCGACGATCATCGCTCCGATGACCACCAGACTGCGCTTTCGTGAACGCCATACGTTGCGCCATGCCAGTGAAAAAATCATTCTTTGAGGGCTTTGATGGTTTGCAATCGTTTCACGTAGAGGATCGGATAGATACCGAGCATCAGGGCGAGAATGAAGATGACGACGCCTTGGTAGTAAAAGACCATCGGGTCGATGGAGAAAGGAATGATCGCCTCATATCCAAAATTTTCAAAAGCCTTCGCCGCATCGCCGGTGATTCTGATGGGGTTCAAATAGAAATAGGTAATGATGGGTGCACTGGCCATCAGACCAAGTATCACGCCAAGAAAAGTCAGAAAAAAGATCTCCAGACTGACCATCAACTGCACCCTGGGTTTCTTCATTCCGATGGCCGTGAGGATGCCAAATTCGTAGGTTCGCTCTTTGGTCATCATCAAAAAAGTGCCGAAGATGCCAAAGCCGATGATCATGTAAAGGATGCCGATCATGATCAATCCACCGTAGTAGTCCAGCTCGATCCCCTGGACCAGTTCGGGCATCATTTCCCGCCAGTTCATGACGGATAGCTCCGATCCGTCCAGAGCGGCCTCTATGGATTGCTGGGCTGCGGCCATCTGACCGGGACTGTTCAGCAGCAACGAATAGGAGGTGATCAAGCCCTCTGCTCCGTAGAATCGCTGAGCCACAGACAGCGAAAGGTAAACGGCGCTTTGGTTGAGCTCCGGTACAGGGAAGGCAACCAAACCCTTCACAGGATACTGCCCGACGGCATTCACCCCATGGTAGCCCTGGCTTACCAAGACCAGCGTGTCACCCACACCAATTTTTAGGTACTCCGCCAGCCCCGCAGCGATCAATGCCCCATCCTCCAGTTCATATACACCATCGACCACTTTTTCATCCAAACCGCTCATCGCTGCCTCATCTTGAGGGTTGATACCATTGACCATCACGCCTTTGGTCTGCCTACCAGAAGATGCCAGTGCGAACGAAGAGATACGTGGTACAGAAAGCATCACCTGGTCTGGATCCATGGGAAGGCCGGCCAGCTGATCCCGATCGTAGCTATTGTCCAGAATCTTCTCACCCCAGTACGCTTCCTGGTGGATGGACAGGTGACCGGTGAAGAATCGTACCGAGTTGTCAATCATCCGCTCATAGGATCCCAGCTGCATCGACTGCATGACACAGGCAAAGAATACCGCAAAGCCGATCGATGATGCAGTGATCCAGGTGCGTTTGCGATTGCGCCAGATATTGCGCCAGGCCATGGTGAGGTACATCTTCATCGCAGCCGCTTGAGGTTTTGAAGGGAAAAAAACTGATCGGACAGTTCCACATCAAACTCGAAGTCTTCGTAGACCACGACGGTCTTTTGCTCCGGATTCTCTGCTGGGATCATCTCCATCCGAGTGGGGATTTCGCGGTCACCCATCATGCGTATCTCTGAGAAATTGAGTGTATTGACCATGTACTGGTCTTCATCGTAGTATTTGAAAATCAGTTGGAAGTACTTCTCTTTCGAGATGTAAGCCTCGATCTTACCCCAGACCACCGCAGCTTGCGGCTTAGGGATCAGTACAATTTTCCACACGTCATATCCCATCATCGTTGTATCCTTTTCCAGCGTATGCTCGAAGTCGTTGACAATCGACGACTGCCGTACCAGGTCGTCGTTGGTGAAGTCAGATCCCATCCAGCTCTGCATCATCATGGAGGGCGGTAGTTTGATCACCCGATCAATCGTTGGCTGCCAGTTCCACAGCTCCTTCTCCCGCTTGAGGAAGCCCGTACCTTTGTCTCGGGCAGGCGCGGTGATGAGTACCAAACTGTAGTCCGTACCTTTCGCCCAGCTCTTCATGGTGATGTCCCGTGTCCACTTGGGCCGTACGATACTCATCTTCATCGTGCCTCGGTTGGACTCACCTTGCATCCGCTGATCTGCTGCTTCAATGATCTCGGTCGCGGTGGGTTGGGAGATCGCCATCAGTGCGACGAGCATCCCCAGTAGCAGTAATAGAATTCGCTTCATGATCCGCAGTATTTCGCTAGTAGTTTCTGTTCCATTTCGTCCAGATGGTAGTCCGAACCCAAGACGTAGTGTTGCACGCCGATGCCGTCCATCATTGCCGCCAACATGATCGCTTCTCCCCGAGGGTCCTCCCAGCCCATTTGAGCGAAGAGGCCTTCGAAAACCTGCAAGTAGCCTTGCGCCTTGTTCACAGCCAACTCGTGTACAAAGTCGAATCGGTCGATTTGGACCGTCAGCTGAAAAAGAAATCGCCACCGCTGATGGCGCTCTCGCATTTCCCGGAAGAACAGCTCAATAAAGTTTCGAAAAGTCTCCCTCGGATCATCGGTGATCAGCTTGCTCACTTCCTTCTCCCCATCCGTCATCAGCCCATTGATCATCTCGCGCAGGAGCTGCTCCTTGCTTTCGAAGTAGTGGTACATCAGTCCTTTGGATATGCCTGCACGCTGGCCGATGGCTGTGATTGACGTCGCCATATAGCCGCGCGTCGCAAATAGCTCCAAGGCCGCGTCCATGATCTTCACCTTGGAGGCTTCTCGTATCTCTGCAAATTGTGCTTTTGACTTTGGACTCATCTCTTTTGACTGAACGGTTGGTCAATAGTAAAGTTACAAGAAAAAGAAAGAATTGCCTATTATAATTTTGGGGGCCTCGTGAAGTGAGAGAAAGACGATCGGAGTCAATGAAGCGTGCGGACTATCTCTACTTCACGACCGGGCGCTCCACTGTACCACAGCCGCGCTACCTACCCTAGGGGCTGTGTAAAAAGCCTTGAATTGCCAATATGCTGTCACATTGAGCCTGTCGAAATGCCAGCTTTCAGTATTTGAGGGGACTTCGACAAGCTCAGTCTGACAGTACATTAATGCTTTTTACACAGCCCCTGCCATGCTGGGTGCCGTTTCCATCCCTAGCCTTAAAGGACTTCGCCATAATAGTCATAAACCATGTAACCCACCTAATAAACCGCTCATAGCGTGCCATTCTTCCATGTAGTCGTGTCAGGTGTTTCCACTTGTCATTGCTCCAGTTTCGGTCGTTGCAATACTGTTCTGTGTTCCGTTGATCGGTTCGAAGTGGGATCACAAAAGTCAGTTCAAACCTCAATCTGAAGCCAAAACGGCCAATCTCTTGGACACTAGTTCGATACTGCCTTTGCTAACACCGTATTCCGAAGCCAGGTTGGGCCATAGTTGAAGTGCATCCCGCACTTGCTCGATGATTTGATTAACCTCTTGCTCCGAAACTGGAGCTTCAGCTCCCAATCTCCTCAGGTCAGCAATGGACGGGTTCCTACCTTCACCCATCACCATCGTACTCTGCTCACCGTTAGGTCCCGAAGAGAAGGTAAGGTCGTAAGCAGGAGACAAGGTCCATAAACCGGAAGCATCCATCAAGAATGAAAAGTTCTTACCATGATCATCACGATTGTGCGATAAAACATTAAAAGCTGCGAGGCGAAACATCTTCTCCACCTCTCTGATATCTCCCGTCAAAGCGGCGCTCAAATTCAGTAGGGTTTCGTAATCTAGAGACGGGCTTCGAAAATCAGAATGAAGTAGACCACTGACGCTATGCATATGTAAATGGCTGTTCTTCACTCGATCAAAACGTTTTGTGGCGAAATAGCCAGGACCAACATTGGCTGGAAATAGATGTGTATCCGGAAGGTGTATACCAGCGGCCTTCGCTAGTAGAGAATAGACGTATTCTACAGCTCCTGCATCCTCCCCGTCCCGTGTATTAGGAAATTTCACGATCCAGCGATCGAAGCCCTCAGACAATTCCCGTGTGCCATATACTATTTTTTGCTTCTTCTGGTCGACTCCGATCAGTGCCTTGGGCCGTGCGCCCGCAGAAGATCCATTCAACGCAATCAAGGCTCCTAACACATCTCGTGCCTCCCCATCCAACACCCGCCTTGTCTGTGCTGCCAGTTCATTTAAGTCGATGACATCATCGTCAGGTCGTTCGCTATGGTCCGGTTCGTATATCAACGCACCAAGTCCAGTGGCTCCTACGTATGCCAAGCGATCGAGGGGTGAGACTTCCTGAGGTAAAATATCCTTACCACGCAGCCACCGATCCAGCAGTAGACGCCCCCACCCATCGGGCAAGCTGTCATTGAATACACCCGGCAAACCCTCAAATAAAAAGGGGTCAAAAGTCTTAAGACCGGGCTCTAGAGGGAGTTTGAGAGGTGAAATGGACCAGACACTACCCAAAATGGAAGCGTCATATTCGAAGTATATCTTTCCATCCCGAATGGCCAACCGACCCACAGGGATCTTTTCTTCACCGAAATCTAGTGACACCTTCAGTGTCCGAAGCGGAATGTACTTTATCATTTTCGCCAGCCTCGCTGTCGCTTATTTTACCCAGCGTCTTTAAGCACGTCGTCGATTGTT
>JBCCXG010000117.1:0-12053 GCA_039191945.1 Bacteroidota bacterium | reverse complement strand
GACGCTGTTAAGTCAACCGTCTACGCCGCAGTATTCGTGCCCTTTAATTTGAATACGACACCGGAAGAGGACTTCAAAATGATCCCAGGTGTCGGCGATCGTATGGCCCACGAGTTTGAAGAGTATCGACCTTATCAAAATCTCGCCCAGTTTCGACGGGAAATTGGCAAATACGTTGACGAGAAAGAGGTTGCACGATTTGAGCAGTATGTATTCGTTCCAGTAGAACTTAACAGCGCCTCCGAAGAAGATATACTGGCATTGCCGGGTGTCGGGGAGCGCATGGCTCACGAGTTCGAAGAATATCGACCCTACGAGAGCATGGAGCAGTTTCGTCGAGAAATTGGGAAGTATGTAGACGATCAGGAACTGGCGAGACTAGAGCGGTTGGTTTATCTCGCTGAATAAGGCAGGACCAGTTCATCTGATGTGATGGCTTGAACCCGGAAGACGAAAAATTTCCAGTCAAGGAAATTTTAGTCAGGTCTTACGAGGAGGCATAATTAACCATTATGGTGACAAACCAACGACGTGTTAAGTATCTGATTTTCAATCATTTTTGTCCGAAATAGAGAGGCTAATGACGATTTCGAGTTTAATCTGGTCGCACTGAGCAGAACGAAATTTCAACCGTAAAAAAAACAAGCGATTCATTCTATCCTGTAAGCCCCAGACTTTGGGGCTTTCATTTTTGCTCTGTTGTCACATCTTCTCGCCAATCCTTAAAGCTCACACAGGTCTTTACAACCCACTTGTTGATAGTCCCCTATTCTTCGCCTTGAAACCCAGCATTTGGGGAGGCTGATGGGATTTGTGCACTCTCATCGAATCGGGCTTGCAACTGCTGAATGGTCTGCTGCTGCTCCGCTACCAATGCCTGCAACTCCTGCACTGCTTTCACCAGTGGAACGACCATCTTGCCGTAGCTAAGCATGTAATGGTCATCTTCCCCTTGAGGTGGCGTGACACCATCAAATTCAAAGTCCAAGGCATCTGCAGCCTTTTCAACCTCCTGCGCAATGAATCCTACTTCTCGGCGAGGTGTTTCACTTGCCTGCTCTTTCCAGGCGTAGGACACAGGTCGCAGAAGATTGATGAAGTCCAAACCGGGCACGTTCTCTAGCAAGTCCGTTTTGAATCTACCATCTGACAGCGCAGACCAGGCGACTTGACCTCCGATGCTCGGCACGTCAGCGTTGCCTACTCTCACCTGGTTGTCGGCCGTCAGGATCGCTTGATAACCAATCGCGGTACTGTTGGTATAGGACGACAAGTCAGTATCATTCCTCGCGTTACTACCGACGAAGGTGCAGTTTTGATTTTCTGATCCCCCAAAGCCCGCGTCAAAGCCGATGCTGGTATTGTTACTTCCGGTGCTGTTCTCTTGGGAGGCTCTGAACCCTACGGCAACGTTTTTCACTCCTACGGTATTCTTGTTCAAGGCAAAGGCTCCTAAAGCCGTAAGATCCGCACCAAGGGTATTTTTTTGTAAGGCTTGGTAGCCAACAGCGGTAATGAGCGCCCCGTCGATGTTCTCTTCCAACGTTCGAGCGCCGACGGCGGTAATGCCAAAACCATTAAATGGAGACTCGGAAAGCGTACCGAAAGCCGGAAATTCGTATTCAGTTTTCCCAGCGGCACTCCACCCAATGGCCACATTGAAAGAATTACCTGAACCAGTCATAGCACCCAGTGCCCCGCTCCCAATTGCGACCGTATTATCTCCATTTGTAATGGACTTTCCAGTCTCAAAACCGAGCAGGATATTATCATTGGCCGAGGCCGTCAGCGACATACCCGCGGAGGTACCTCCGAAGATATTCTCGTTGCTGACGGTTATTGGAGACGGTTTTGATAGATCTTGCCAATCACTACCATCAAAGTACCAAAATGATTTGTTTGTACTATCGTAAACCAAGAGTCCGGTTGCAGGCGTGCTGATGTCCTCTCTTTGCGTGGTGGTCATCCTCGGAATGAGGACGCCCTTGGTAGTGGAACTCACATCCAACATGGCCGAAGCATCGGGAGCATTGTTGGTTTCATTGATGGCCACACCTTGCGAACAAACCGTCAATGCGAATAGATAACAGCCGATGATTAATGTAAATGATCTGTAGGTCATGGTCAAGTTCATTTTTAGTTCAAAATGCTAATGCGTTGTACATAAAGAGGTTGCCCTTCTGCTTGAATGGCTATCACGTATATCCCGCTTCTTAATTGAAGAGGTAGCCGTGCCGACGATAGTTGACCAAAGTTCATTCGTTGGTGGACCCTGCCCGCAAGGTCTCGAATCGTCACTTCGGCGGAGGGTACCGTGGCACCAAGGTCTAAATGAATCGCATCGGTAGCTGGGTTGGGATAGATCTTAATCGAAGGAATCACAGGCGCCTTTTCGCTTGCCAATATCTGGTCAATCGTGACGCAAGCCGAGGTGTCCACACACCCATCTGACGTCGTCACTTCCACCGCGAACACGCCGCTTGCATTGAGGGAGAGCTCGCGTTCGGTCGCCCCGGGAATGGGAGCATCACCCGCTGCACAATTCAGCCATTGGTAGGTAGCGTCCGTAGCCCCGCTCACTAGTTCATCGCCGTCAATTGTCACATCCGTATTCACCCGCAAACGGGTGAAATCTAACACGAGCACGCTGTCACATCCTACGCTGTTGGGGATAGTATCTTGATAGATACCGGTCTCCTCTCGCTCCGAACCTCTCCAAAAAAATGCCCCACACGTTCCCACCTCGATAGTAGAGGTCGTGTTGCACGCCGTTCGATCCAAAGTCACGCAGTCCGAGACCTGATGGCATTCACCCACGGTAATTTCCACCGCGAAGTCACCGCTGACCTCCGGAACGTAGGTGCTATTCGTCGCCCCGGCTATCGTTACATCCCCATCGCAATTGATCCACTGATAAGCATCTGCGCCCTCCGTCGCCTGTAAGGTTCGCCCTACCACGTTGACAGCACTCGCTATTTGCACCACGTCGAGGTTCAAAATGATTACACTATCACATCCCGCGCCATTAGGAATCGTGTTGGTATAAACTCCGCTTTCGTCGAAGGTCATATCGAGCCAGGTAAAAGGGCCACAAGAGGTCACTGTGGTGTCGCTAGAAGTATTGCAAGCTACGATGTCGACAAAAGAGCAATCAGAGGTAGCCGTACAGCCATCTTTCGTTACCATCACGGCATAGTTGCCGGTTGCCGAGACGGTGTAGGATTGTGATGTGGCTCCACTGATCGGCATGTTTCCATTGTCGCAGTCGAGCCATTGATAGGTGGCGTCTGCTGCTGCACTGGTGAGGGTCAGATCGGACTTTTGGACCGTCGTATTCACCGTTTTGATGGTCAGATCCAACGTCAAGAGGCTGTCACAGCCCAGACTGTTGGTCAAAGTCTCCTGATAAGTACCCGATGCCGTGTAGGTCATTCCCAGCCATTCGTAGCTATTGCAAGCTTCCACCACGGTGTTCGAAGTAGTGTTGCAAGCGGTGATGTCGATGAACTGGCAAGCGGATGTCTCCGAGCAAGCCCCATCGGTGAGGATGACCGCATAGTTGCCACTGGCCGTGGCAGTATAAGATTGAGCCGTGGCTCCCGGGATGGGCTGGTTGCCATTGTCACAATCGACCCATTGGTAAGAGCCGGCGCCGCCCTCGGCCACCATCAAGGTGCGTCCAGAGGTCGTAATGGTTAAATCAGGTGACGTGCAAAATACGAAGTCAACATCATCTACGAAGCTCGTAGATCCCCCTATTGTAATCGCATTCGGACTTTCGAAATAGGGTGAGTTCGACATGACAAACACCATGCTGTCCGGTATCACCGCTTGGAGCACATTGACTTCCACACAAAACGCTGTGTAGGTCGTCGCATCTGCAAATACTTCATTGGCAAGTGCTATCGTATCTCGTTGATTCGTGGTGGTGTTGTACTTCGTAAAAGCTGCGTACACCCGGAAACCTCCGGCAAAGTCGGTATTCTCAGCGAGCTGGCCGTTGCTAGTACATGTTCCAGCGAAGATCGTGACCGGCGTCCCACTTTCATGTTTATAAAATCCCTCAATGGCACTTGGCAGCCCAGAGAATGGATAGGGAGACGGCAAAGCCTCTTGAAAGAGGTTTTCCGCCTCAAAAATGCCCGCCACACCAAAAACACCCACTCCGAAGCCAAAAGACTGTGAAGTCAGCTTGAGGGCCGAATTGCCAGTGTGCACTTCGGACGCCACCGTGGTCTGCATGACGAGGGATGCATTGGTATCTTTGAAGATATCATCAGTGGTTCGAAAACCGAGCGGCCTCGCCGTCCCGGTGATCGTTTCCGACAATGTAACGCTGCCCCCATCGGTTCTACAGGTAACGTTGTTAAAACTGCCCCCCTGCCTATTGTACACTTTGACAGATTGCTCCCCGAAATTCTCAAATCCACCATTGGTCAGGTTTTGACTCAGGCCGGGCATGGTGAGCAGCATGGGGATGATATACAATAAGTTTTTGGTCTTCATGGGTTTAGCGTGTTTGGGTTTCTAAGACTTCATATAGACCATAGATGATTCCCCCGGCGGTGACTTGCAGACGCAGATCTGCATCTGCACGGTCCGGTGATGTTTCGTAGATGGCATTGATCTGCTCTTCGGCATTGTAAACCGTCAACAAGACTTTGCCTTGATAGAGATAGGCCATTCCCGCAGTCAAACCAGCGTTCCTTGGCATGCCCACGATGAGCTCGGCGGTTTGTTGGACCAAATCAATTCTGGCCCAGCGCATCAGTGGCAAGTTGACCAGATCTGTACTCGTCGAGGGTTGCTCGACCAAAACATTCGTATAGGCAATGCCATCCGCCGCGTACAGGAAGCCCGCATTGATTACCACATCGGTCGGTGCGCCAGCGATTTGCAGCTGAGGGATGAATTCATAATCCGGGTCAAATTCGTCGCTACCCGCAGGTATCCGCAGGATTTTGGCAGGTGTAGGCGCTACCCCCGGTTGCTCCAGCCCCAGTCCTCCTTGCGTGACCAGGTAGAGATCACCCGATTCATCGATGGCGTTAGACTTGAACCGAAGAAACGGTTGGCCCGGATACTTAGTGCCGGGAAAGGTAATGCTCCGTTCGTAGCGCTCAGTGGTCAGATCCACGACCGCCACGATGGCGCCGACGTTGCTTTGGTAGACAAACGGTGGGAATACCAGGCCCGTGTAAAGGCAGGCGTAAAGTTTGTCGTCCCTGACAAAAAGGTCATTGTAATAGTTGGCGCTGTTCTCGGGTATTTGAAAAGACTCCGACATGTCGATCTCCCCGATCCGTTCGAAAGTGCTTGGATCGAAGATCTGAATGTTGGTCGTGTTGAAATCGACGTAGTAGCCCCGGTTGCTGCTTTCGAAAACCACGCTGGACCCTCCTCCAAAAGTCTCGATGATAGTCCCATCCACAGGAAGTTGGGAATCACCTACCGTGACCCGCTGGTACCCGGGACCCCCAAAAAGTTTCTGTTGATTGACCACATAGTTTTGGAAGGAAACGCCACCTGATATAGCAGGATATGCCACAGTACTCGGAGAATTAGGGACGTCGAGCTGCCCCGCAGGTAGAGAATCAAACCCAGTGACAAAACCATTGGCAGAAGACCCGCTACGGGTAAAAAGCACGTAATCAAAATCCTGCCCCAAATCAAAGACCTGCGTCGGTACCACCGGGATAGCATCGTCACTGGCACAAGAGGCTAAACCGAAGAGCACTGTTCCCAGGAGTACCTCCAGTAAAGTATGCTGAAGTTCATTCCACCACATATCTCAGCTTTAGGTTGAAGTTGCGGCCGGGTCGTTGCACCCGAAAGTTGTCGTAGACGTCATCGTCAAAGATGTTGTTGAGACGGGCAGAGATACTCCATCGTTCATTGGCGGCCACATAAGTCACATCGAACGAATGAATGTCCTGTTCGGGAACGAAATTGGCGACGTTCTCAAAGGCGTTGGCCTCGCGGATACTGGAGAAACTGTCAACGAAATCATAATAGTACCGGAAGGTAATCAGGTCGTCCTCTTGCGCCACACCTTCCCAATCGTAGCTCCAATCCACACTCATAAAAAATGCCGGGATATTGGGAACCCTGGTACCTATGAGATCCTCGTCCGCGCCGACGAGGGCGCTTTGTATCCTGACATCCTGATAAGTCAAGGCCAAATTGCCTTGTACCTTTGGCCAGGGTTGAAGGGAAACGTAGGCGTCGAATCCCCTGATCTCAACCTCTTCCTCGTTGAAATACTGTGCCAGATCAAAACCTGAGGCCAACAAAATGATCCGATCTCTTTGGTATCGGTAAAAGCCATTGATTTCCACAGCCAAAGGCAGTTTCCCGTTGATCAGCGTCCGGTAAAATCCTCCGAAATTAATGTTGTCACTTTGCTCCGGTTTGAGATCTATGTTCGAGCGAATGGTGCTTTGATTGCCAAACAATTCCACCTCATCGGGGATCCGATAGGCGGATTCAAAAGACGAACGAAAGAAGAAGTTTCGGTTAAAAGCATACTTGATGGCCACGTTTCCGCCGCTGAAGTTTTGATTGGCGGTACGTCGCTCAAACTGACCATTGAGGACTTCCTCCAGACTTGTGGCATTCGCATTGAAGTGATAGTTTTTGTAGGTGACTACCGTCTCCAATTTGGAGCGCAACCAACTACCGGACCACTCCAGGCCCGCATAGTTTTGTGTGAGATCGGCGGGAAACCGAAATGGATCAAAAGCATCTTCTATGAACTCATTGTCTCCTTCGCGATCCTGTCGGACTACCATGTTGCTAAAAGTCAGCATTTGGCCATCCATCAACCGCCACTTAGCCGTGGTACGATTGAGCAGGACATTTCGCTTAATATTGATACTCGCCGGAGTACTGAAGAGCTCGGCGCCCCGAAAGTTGGGTGTCTCCAGGCGCTCACCGTACCAATTGTAAAAGAACGATGTCGAGTCGTTGACCCATTGATCATATACACCGTAGCTCGACTTTGATTTGAGGGACAGCTTATCATCGAATAGGTTCAATTCATACTGCGCGATAGCGGTAAATCCCTCCTCAGTACCCGTGACGGCTCCGATGGGTCGGACCGGATTGAAGACAACAGGCGTTTGAAGTTCCGTGTCCTGGTCATTATATAAGATGGTCACCTTGAGTTCATCCGCCCACTTTTGATTGCGAATACCCAACGATATGTCGCCATAAATAGATCTGTACTGATTATGGAATCGGCGAACATTGATCACGTTTTCTGCCTTTCGATTGAATTCGTTGAAGTCATGGGCATCGATCCGATAATCGTTGTCGCTGTAGTTGTAAAACCAATTGGACCCGACAAAAAAGTTCTTCGGACTGAGGTAAAAAAGATTGACCGCGGGACGATGCGTATTGAAAGAACCCACTTGATAAGAAACATCTAAATAGCTCTTTTCTGCCTTTTTGGGAATGATGTTGATGCCGCCACCCAGCGCATCGGTACCCACCTCCAAAGGAGTCACGCCACGAAACACTTCGATGCGATCGATTTGACTCAGCGGAAGATTGTTGATGTCCAAACCCCTGGACAAGTACTTGATCGGGAGGCCATCATAGTATTTGCGAATGGCGGTGCCTTGCGCCCCTTGTATCGATATGTTGATTTCGCTGCCAAGCCCTCCGGATTGCCTGATCCGAATACCGCTTGTCCTGTTCAATAATTCAATGGCGTCGGTTGTCAAGCGTTGCATTTCTTTCGTGCCTACACTCGAGATAGCCAGCGGTTCTCGATTGATAATTCGGAAGTCGCTCTCTGCGGTGATCACGATATCTTCCAAAGACTCGACCACCGGTGTCAGCGAGACCCGGACAAAAATCTTTGAGGTACGGGTGAGATCGACCGTGTCGGTGATGGGCCGAAAACCTGTTGCTTCAAAAACGACCGTGTATGCGCCATACTCCGGTAGTGGAATAGAGAATTTTCCATCAAAGTCTGCCAACTCCTGGATATCCGTCTCAGCGACGCTGACTAAGACCAAGGGAACTTTATTGCCTTCCCGGTCCAGGACGATGCCCTCCAACGTCTGGCATTTACTGGCTGCAGCACTGAGCGTCAGTACCAACAGGATACAGATCTTGAATGTGGAAAATGTCAAGGAATTGGTTCAGGTTGTTTGTCTTAACAAAGTTCATTGTACCCATCTCCGTACACAATCACTAGAAGTAGGTAAATTCGACTGACTAAATATAGTGATACAATACGATTTAAAGATAATATGCAAAGTGTTTATTTAGAGCAACATACATACCGGTTTTATACCTTGCATCATTCCGTTTCTTTAAAAAATACAAAAATGAACCATGGCTTTTCGCTCAAATAGCCACATAATACCTGCAAATGGACGCCACCATTGCCCTTTTTCCACCACGCGAAATAATAGCCTGAATCTCATCTAAAAAGGGATTTCGTCTTACAAAAAAAAAGGACTTGGGATGCTTACGTACGGTGTGAGGTGACTTGTTACGAGCCCACAGGTTTCCCATTGATCTTCTATCTTCGTTGTTATCAAGTCCGCTCTGCATACTTGATGGCTTGCAACCGATACTGAACCATGAAAAAATCAACTTGCATCTTCTTTGCTGGTCTCTCCAGTCTATTCATCCCCATGTGCGCACAGCAGCTGAGTATCCAGAACGAGACTTCCTGGGTCGCCTCCGGGAACGTTTCTTTGGTCCTTTCCAACATGGGATTTGACAACGATGGCACATTCGAAGCGGGCAGCTCCACTATCTCGTTTACCGGCGACGTGCTGCCATCACCCACCCTCACCGGTGAAGAGATCTCTACTTTTTATAATCTTGAAATAGCAGTCACCAACGAAGAGGTGGAGCTCGATCAGGACATTGCTATCGATGGTCAATTGCAGATGACCCAGGGATCGATGGATATAGGTGACTTTGACGTAGACTTGGGCCTTGACGGGGTACTCACTGGCCATACTGAATCAAAGAGGATCTTTTCGAGTGGCTCAGGAACCCTCATAAAGACGGCAGACCTGAATGCGCCGGCTGGCGTTGATGTGGGGGGGTTGGGCTTGACCTTTACTTCCGCCGACAATTTGGGGAGTACAGAGGTTAGACTTGGCTTCGACGTGCAAAATGGGAATAGTATCGAAAGAGTCTATGAGGTGATTGTAGAAAATAATACGGGCATCAATGTATCGCTGGTTTTCTCATATTTCGACGCGGAGCTGAACGGACTAGAAGAAAGTGCAATCAGACTATTTCAAAACGATGGATCAGGTTGGGAGCAATTGGTGACCATCGGAGATGCAGTGGCCAATACCCTCGCGGCCGACGTCACTGGTTTCAGCTCTTTTACAGCATTCACAGATGTTCTTCTACCGGTGCAGTTGGTGCAATTCAACGGGAAGCGAGCAACTGACGGCACGGTGCTGCTACAATGGACCACAGCCTCGGAAAAGGAGAACGACGGTTTCGAAGTACAAGAGAGCCTCGATGGCTCGGGTTTTGCAAAGATAGGTTGGGTGAATGGTGCTGGTGATAGTCAGCAAGCGATCGACTACGCTTTTTCCCACAAGCAAAGCCAAAGCGCCTTTTATCGACTGCGGCAAGTGGACTTCGATGGCACTGAAGAATACTCCTCGGTTGTGTATGTGGATGCGCTATACCCTCCCACTAACCTGTCCGTATTTCCAAACCCCACACGTGGTATTGCCGAAGTCAATCAAGGCAGTAAGGCAATGATTTATAGTGCTTCAGGTCAACTGGTTCGGACGATCGACCTCGATCGTAGCGGTGGTAAGCTACACGTTAGTGATCTGACCCCAGGTATTTACCAGATTCTCCTCTTTCAGGCTAACGGCACGTACATAGACCAATCCAAAATGGTAAAGCGGTAAAACGCACTTTTTCGCAGACCCTCAGCCTTTTGAGTGGCTTTTCTTTGGCGCATGCTCGAAACGATATTCACCTCTACCTGCGAGTATTGCCTTGACCCGAAAACGTTGAGCAGGGATGACTCAATCCTGAAGTTCGATCAAGCATGGGCGTAAGTCCCGGATAGCACACAAACAAGCTATACCGCATAAACAAAGCGGTATACCTGTTTACAGGGATAATCCACGTCTACTGCACGGATTTGCTGGATGATACCAGGTCACTTTGCGGCGCTTGGATTTCGTTGCATTTTCCCGCCCGCGACGCCTATTTATTCGAATTTACATGACCGCTAGACATCAGCCAAGGGTTTTTTCAAATCTCGATCTCAAAACTTCACTGTGGATATTCAGTATCTTCTTGATTGCTCAACAGGGTCAGGCGCAGTGGCTCGACGGATACGAGTACCGGAAACAATTAACGGTAGATGGTGCAGATATTTCCGGATCTGTGACCAACTTTCCATTGCTTGTCAGTATCACCGACGCTGAATTGCTGCAATATGCCGCTGCCACAGGTTATGACATCGTCTTCACTGATGATGATGGGACTACACGGCTCAATCACGAGTTACAAAGCTACAACTCCGGATCTGGTGAACTACTGGCGTGGGTGCAGGTCTCGCTTAGCGCCGCCACCGACAAGGAAATCTTCATGTACTTTGGAAACCCCTCGATCACTGCAGACCAAAGCACCACAGCCACCTGGGACGCCAACTTTGAGGCGGTCTACCACATGGAGGAGGCGAATCCTTTGGATGCGACCAACAAGGACTATGACCTGACTGCCAACGGAGCGTTTCCGGTCGCTGGCAATGTAGGCCTCGCGATGCAATTTGACGGAGCGGATGATTTCTTGTCATTTCCGGACAATACCGACATCATCCGAAACGTGGGTCAGACCACCGTTTCAGCCTGGATCAGACCAGACGATATCGTGAGCGAGCAGGTCATCCTTGGGATATCTATCGGAAGTCCTACCATCACCCAACAGTCCAGGGTGACGATTCAATTCCGCAATACGCAAAGGATGTTTATCGGAGGACGGACGCAGGACGCGACGACCGACTTCCAGTCGGTGGAAGAGTCGTCCGTTTCTATCACGGCGGCGGGTCAATGGTACTATTTCACCGGAGTGGTAGACTACGCCAATGATGAACTCAAAATTTTCCTAAACGGTATAGAAGTGGGCTCCCAAACTGGTGTTCCCTGGGCACAGGCCCTTACTGACGATACTCCCCCACGAAACGGGGCCATTGGTGCGGAAGACAACTTTGGAGCAGGAGGCAGACACTTTGATGGGCTGATTGACGAAGTACGGATTTCAAGGACCTTGAGGTCACCGGACTGGATTTCCATCACCTATAACAACCTGAATGATCCTGCAACCTTCATCAAAGAAGTGGCAGGTTTGGAGGACGTAGATGGATTTCTCAATGGCTACACCACTCGGAAACCAATCACCATCGACGCTTCGGACGTTTATGGGGCAGAAGACCTGATCAATTTTCCCTTCCTGATCAGCCTGACGGATAATGACCTCCGATCCACTGGCAATGGTGGTAAGGTAGAAAGTACAAGCGGTCATGATATTGTTTTCACCAGTAGCACGGGTGTGCAACTGCTCAATCATGAACTACAGTCCTACGATCCAGCTTCCGGGGAGTATGCAGCCTGGGTGCAGATCCCCACGTTGGACTACAATGACAACACGGAAATCTATGTTTATTATGGAAGGACGGGTGCGGTAAATCCCTCCACTGCTTCTACGTGGGATGGGGATTACGCAGGAGTCTGGCACTTTGAGGAAGATCCCACTGGGACCATTCTTGACGCAACATCCAATGACCACGATGGTACTCAGGTCACCACCAGTGGGAACATTGTCAGGCAACCTGGGAAAATTGGCAATGGCTACGATTTTGAAAATGCCAACGAGCAGAAGATTACGATCCCGGAAAACAACAATGCACTCGATATCACCAATGACATGACGTTGAGCGCTTGGATCAGGCCTGAGTCTTTAGACGCGGGATTTGATGGCATCATTGATAAGCTGAACTCCTACAATTTATTCATTGACAACACCGCTTTTCCTCGGCCAGTGAT
>JBCCXG010000116.1:0-12102 GCA_039191945.1 Bacteroidota bacterium | reverse complement strand
GTACCACGAAAACAAAATGATCGTGGACGACCTTGAGAATCGAAGACGACTACTGACGCTCAACGAGCTCAGCCGGACCCTCAATGAAAACGGTGAGGCTGACCTCGCATCGAAGTACGCCCAGGTTTTCTCCACGTACTATACGGGAGGCTGAGCCTTTTGAAATAGGTACCGAAAGGACAAATGGAGTTGTTCTAGGATGCAACGATCGCACGGTTAGGTCACCCTGAACGCATCTCTCTTATCTAGAAACTTGGTAAGCTGAATGGTCGCGCGCTGAAGGGCTCTTCGGTATGAATCACCCAAGGTGAGGTCGCTACCCACCCCCTAAACACGTCCTACGCTGTTAAGCGTCACGACATAGATGGTTGAGAATGCACAGTCTTTCAACAACGCTGGGATCCCGGCCCTTGTGCTCCTTGGGCACGATCAATAAATGCAGAAGGACGTTTCGTAAACGGAGGGAGTAAATAAAATTAAAACAACACGTCCAACAATTTGAAAGTAGGGCTGGACCGTTCCAAAGGCTTTGCTCCTCAGCAGACACTTTTGTCCTGAAACAAAAAAACCAGCTTCCGCTGGCAAACTTCAATAAGAAATAGGAGACACTACTATCGCTTTAGAAAGCGCTGCGCCTTTTTCGTGGTTTCATCCTCCACCACCACAAAGTAATATCCAGTGGCAAAATCTTTGACTGGGAATCTGTACCGACCATCTCCCAAAATCTCAGGGGTGACCAACATCTGTGTACCCAATAAGCTGCGGATCTCAAACTTCACATTATCCAAACTCTCACTCGAAACCTGAACAACGAGAAAATCGACTGCGGGATTGGGATACAGTTCCACGGTGGTCTCTTGCACCAGATTCTCACGAACTGAGACCTCTTGCGCTTCCACATTTTGGTCGTTTACATCCTGTGCTTGCACAGTCAGGACGAAGCAAAAGAAGAGGATCGATATGTAGAGCCTATGTTGGCGCATGTATTAGCAAAGTACGGAAAAAATTTATTAAAGTTCCTCGTTAACCATGAAATTTTTAAGTAAACGAAACGTTAAAAACGGTTAATCCATCGTTTTTTGCGGTTTTTGCAAGAAATTTTAAATTATAACTATTTCAATAAAATATTGATTTATAGCTAGTTATTTACTTAATCCCACAAAACTGTTCGGTAAGTAACGGATAATATCTGTAGCAAGCAAAGAATATTCAGTGAACTGGTCTTTTGCCAGGTCGCCGGACATGCCGTGTAAGTAAACCCCGAGCCTCAAGGCCGCTATCGAAGCCAAACCTTGAGCCAATAAACCACAAATCATACCAAACAACACGTCCCCTGTACCTGCAGTTGCCATGCCTGCGTTGCCTGTTGGGTTAAAAAAGATTTGTCCTTCTGAGTCACAAACCGCGGAGAATGCTCCTTTGAGTACAACGCAAACTTCAAAATTCCGACAATACGTCTGGAGGCGGCGGAGCTTGTCATAGTCATCCGACCAATCTCCTACCAGTCTACGAAACTCCCCGGGGTGCGGCGTCAGAATGGAATCCTTCGGAAGCTGCTTCTGCAATTTCGGGTGGTAAGACAATAGGGTAATGGCGTCGGCATCCAGCACCATGGGTTTTTTCCATCGGGCAAGTAGCCGCTCAAAAGCATCCAAAGTCCCCTCATCAGTACCGATACCTGGCCCCACACCCAAGACATCCAAGGTGCTCCCAAATGCCTCGTCAAGCAGCTGGTCATGGTCAGTGGTCATTGCTTCCGGTATCTTGATATTGAGGGCGGTTTGTCCCTGCTCGGGGATGAGCATCCATAGCAATCCGGCACCAGATCTCAGGCAGGACTGAGCAGAAAGGAGGGCTGCACCCATCTTCTTTTGACTGCCGGTCCATAAGGCCACCCGGCCAGCGTCTCCCTTGTGCATGAATTTCTTGCGCTCAGGAAGGAATTGCTGCATTACACTTTTTTCAGTCAATCGAAAGGCACTCGACTGAGCCGAGAGAAACTCCCGGTCTAAGCCAATATCGACGACATCCCAATCACCTACAAAGGACGCTATTTGGGGCTGAAAAAAAGCCAGCTTAGGGACTTGGAAGGTAATAGTCCGCTCGGGTTCTATGACAGGAGATGCCTCAGGTACGGGTTGATCGAGGTACAGGCCTGAAGCAATGTCGACGGCGACGATACGACAACCGGAGCGATTGAGGAACCGGACGACCATGGCAGGAAGGCCCTCCAGTGGTCGGTTGAGCCCGGACCCAAACAATCCATCAATGACGATATCAAACCCTGCGAGATCCGGCAGATCTTCCTGGCCCTCAATATGATGGGCAGTTATTGGTAACCTGTCGTAGTTCGCAATGAAGTCTGGAGTACCCTTGCCCTGCGTGCCGACCACCCAGATACCGACCGTATATCCACGTTCGTACAGCAAACGTGCGATCGCCAGGCCATCACCTCCATTATTACCTTGTCCGCTGAATACAGCAACCGCCTTGTCCATCGTGTAATGCTCAACAAACTTTGATACGAAGGCCTCCGAAGCCCGCTCCATCAAATCAATGGACGCTATCGGCTCATTCTTAATCGTATGTTGATCCGCTGCACGGATTTGCTCGGCATTGAGAATTTGCATTGGGAACGATATTAACGGTCCACTTCACCCATGACGAAGTCAATCGACCCGATAATGGCAATCAAATCGGCGATCATCACTCCTCTGCTGATCTCGGGCAGTACCGACAGGTTGACAAAGCTACAGCCCCGTGCCTTGCAACGAAACGGCTGGTCGCTGCGGCCATCAGCGCGAAAAAAGAAACCGAGCTCACCCTTTGGGTTCTCCGCCCGTACATAGAAATCCTGGGCTTTGGGCCTGATCTTCTTAGGCACAACCGCCCTGGGATCAAAATCTCGTGTCCGCTTCAAGTCAGTCGTCAATCGCTCCAGGCATTGGTCAATGATCTTGACCGACTCCCGACACTCCTGCATGCGTACCCATGTCCGGTCCCAGCAATCTCCCGTGGTGCCCATCGCTCCGGTACCGATCGGGATGTCGAAGTCTAGCTCAGGATATACACTGTAGCCATCTACCTTCCGCAAATCCAGTTTCAGGCCAGATCCTCGAAGTATCGGGCCAGTGACGCCGTGGTTAATAGCCAAATCCATGGGTAAGACCCCGACGTCCGCCGTACGCTCAATGAAGATTTGATTAGAGATCAGCAGGTGCTCCAAATGGTCCAATTTCGGAGTCAAATACCGCGCAAATTCCCGACATCGCTCCTCAAAACCCACTGGTAGGTCATAAAACAGGCCGCCAATCCAAATGTAGTTGTACAACATACGTGCACCGCAGGTCCATTCCAGCAGCCGCATCAGGTGCTCTCGGTCACGCATGAGCCAAAGGAAAGGGGTGACCGCTCCGATGTCCAAGCCATACGTACCGATGGCCACAAAATGAGAGGCAATCCGGTTAAGTTCTGCAACCAGCACCCTGATGTACTCAACGCGTTTCGGGATCTCTCCCTCAATGCCTAGCATCCGCTCTACCCCCATGGCGTAGGCGTGTTCACTATTCATAGCTGCGACGTAGTCCATCCGGTCTACGTAGGGTATCACCTGGTTGTAGGGCATGGCCTCTGCATGCTTCTCAAAGCACCGGTGCAAATAGCCCATGTGAGGGACCACATCGACCACGATCTCACCATCGGTCACCACCTCCAAACGTAGCACACCATGGGTGGAAGGGTGCTGCGGCCCAATATTGAGGATCATGTGTCCGGGCTTCAATTCCTCCTGAGTATACCTCAGCGGCTCGGATTTCCGGAGATGGTCGGGGTGGTATGTGTATTGAACTTCCAATTAATGAGAAATTGAAAATGAAGAATTGAGAATGAAGGGCGACCGACTCATGCTTTGGAGGACTTGATGATAGCAACTAATAGTCTCATGAGTTCTTCGCATTGAATGAGCTCCTCAGCGTAGTTTCCTGGGAACTTTTTGGAATCTCGCATAAGTCTCAGCCAATAGTCAGTCTCGTAGGCCTCTTTGTTGGCAATAGCGAGTTTATGTATGAAATCCGCCTTTGACTCTGCTTGTTGCGCTTCCTCTGACAATGCGCCAATGGCCGTACCGCTCCTCATGACCTGTTTGGTAAGAACGACTTCTTTTAGTTGATCCTGTAATTCGAAAGTAAGATTCACTATCCTAAGGGCAAATTCGTACGATTTTTCGAGAAGAACATTACTCTTTGCCATACCCCATTGTCAATTCACTCTGATACACGGGCTATTCCATTCGGTCGGTCGGACCCCAGTCGGAAGGTGTGTGCTCCCAGATGGAAATTCCCTGATTTTTAATTTTCCATTATCAATTGTCCATTGCATCGTTACGGTCGTAGACCACATTCATCCCATGGTATTTTTCCTGCTCTTGATAGTCTTTCCTGAGCGGATGACCTTCCCAATCGTTGGGAAGAAGAATTCTCCTTAAGTCCTCATGTCCGGTAAAAACCACGCCCATGAGATCGTAAGCTTCCCGTTCATGCCAGTTGGCGGTAGCCCAGATGTCTGAGACGGTGTCAACTACGGGTTCATCCCGCGGTACGGTTACCTGCAGCGCCAGGCTGATATCGAAGGGAATAGAGTACAGGTGATAAATGACATCGATGGTCTGCGCCTCGACCCCATTGTCCAGTGCCGTGAGGCAGGAAAGCATGTCAAAGTACCAGCGCTCATCTTCATGGAGCTTTTGGGTAGCCTGTTTCAAATCCTTGGCGGAGAGGAGCACGGTAGGTGGTGTGGCATTTTCTTTCATGGCTAACTCCACGTTGAGTTCTGCCGCCAGCAGATCCTTGATCTCTCCGGCTGTCATACTTGCTGAGCTTTCTTCGCCATCAGTCTTTGCAACGCCTCGGGTTTCATTAGCGATTCCCCTCTGATTTTTTCTTGAAGTTTCATGACACCTCCAATTAAGGCCTCCGGTCTCGGTGGACATCCGGGCACGTACACATCGACGGGAATGATCTTATCGACACCCTTCACCACGTGGTAGCCATGCTCCCAGTAAGGTCCGCCGCAGTTCGAACAGGATCCCATAGATATGACATACCTGGGCTCCGCCATTTGCTCATAAAGGCGACGCACCCGATCCGCCATCTTAAAGGTTACAGTACCCGCGACGATCATGAGGTCGGACTGACGAGGAGACGCACGTGGAAATACGCCCAGCCGATCTAAGTCATAGCCAGAAGTCATCGTGGACATCATTTCTATGGCGCAACATGCCAATCCAAATCCCATCGGCCACAAACTCGAGAGTCGCGCCCAGTTGATCAGGTCATCTACCTTGGTAATGATGACACCCCCCTGCTCAAACTGATGATCCAACAGTCCCATTACTCATATTTTTTGTTTACGGCGTCATAAAGTTGACGAGGTACTTTGGTTCCATATCTGGAAGGCTTCGCCTGAGGTTTGACCCACTCTAGCATACCTCGTCTCCAAGCGTAAGCCAGGCCGACTGCTAATAGGCCCACAAAAACGAAGGTCTCGATCACGGCAAACTGGCCCCAGAGGCCGTTTGTTTCCTCATTCAAGCCCTTGTCCCCAAAGACAATCGCCCAGGGAAAGAGGAAAACAAGCTCCAATTCGAAAAGAAGAAAGATCAGGGCAATGATGTAGAACCTCACATTGAAGTTGCCCCATGCGGACCCCACCGTATCCTCTCCCGATTCATAGGTGGTCATTTTTTCCTCATTGGGCCGATTGGGCCGTAGAATCCGTCCGACGAGTAAGGTGACAAGAATGAACCCAACGCCTCCAAAAAGGAACAACAAGACAATGGCATAAGGCGATAACTGCGGCATGTCGAAGACTTTACCTTTCGAAGATAGCCGTAGATCCCTAGAATTTGAGGGGGTCGAGATGTTTAAAGTGCCCGTTGAGTCGAATTCGCTCTCGTGCCTGCTCCGCCCGCTCCAGTGCAGGTAAAATCTTCTTGAGATGATTCACCAGATAATGCTGACGCTCCTTCTCTGCCCGGAAGCGAAGCATTTCATACTCCTCTTCCAGTTTGAGTCCGACTTTGTGAGCGATGGTATAGCTCGTCATCTCCTCATCCAGATCCACTCGATCCTCCATCTGTAGCCAACTAAAGAGCTCCTTCGAAAGGTCCAAGAGTCGCAATCGGGTGTCGGCATCTTCCGACATGTCATCAGCTAAGAACTCTACAGATCCTCCCGCATATTCATGGTCCTGCCAGGGATTTTGAAAATCCTCTACAATAAAAACATGATCAGCGGTGGTCTTGATGTCCATCCTGCCGTCATCGTAGGTCTTGGACACCTCGGTGATGTACACTTGCGTGCCGTACTCTACCTTACTATTTACATATGATGGGATTCCAAATGGAAGCTCCTGCTGTAAGCAATCATGCACCAACTCCTTGTACCTAGGCTCGAAGATGTGCAGATTCACATCCTCGCCTGGGAACACCACGATGTTTAACGGAAACAGTGCAATTTCGGCTTGCATATAATGATTAACCTCAGAATGCGGTTGGGGTTTGCGATTTCTCCACAATTCCGCTTGCTTCGCCCCTAGCAGTGAGTAAATCAATACGAATAGGACAGGGACGTCTCTTACCTATGCCCATCAGATTGGTCATCACCATCGGCACTATGGTGGGGATCATTGCTTTGCTCGAATCTGCCCAACCAGAAGACAACTCGGTACTGCTACCCATCATTGTATTATGCACAATGGTACCGGCCTACTGGACCAGTCGTAGAATCATCGAAATTGATGAAAAGGACCTCCATGTGACCGATTTCTGGTGGATTATGGGAAGCAAATTTCGTCAGCGATCCCTGGGAACCGTCCAAAGTATCATCGTAAAACCTCTGCCAGAAGACTACATTTCCATCCGACTTGTACTTGAGCATGAGGCGCTAACCGTTGTTCGCTCCATTGCCATCGAAAAGGCCTCGGATGTACTCGGGCGGTTCGAGGCGATAGGTCTTACAATAGAGCAACAAAAAAATCCTGAGTCAAAGGACCCAGGATAAATGTTTCAATCGCAGCGTCTTGTTCTAGACCGCATAGGTACGTCCCCCATCGCCTGCTTCCTCAATCGGCATGCAGCCATTGAAGGCTCCGGGCACAATCTGGTACTGAAGTACCTGCGTAGCACCGTATTCTGTTGTGAAATAGCCCGCGACCGTCAGCTCCTTAAAGGTCCAGAAAAAGGGCCTCGGCTCACCAGAAGCCGGCTGATTGGCCGGATCCTGCATCTTTGAGTTAAGCTCTTTCGCCACCGACAGCCGATCTTCCTTGGATAGCGCCGAGAAGCTGGATCCGTATTTCTCCTCGATCATCGCTTCAAATGAAGCTAGGCCTTCCATAAACAAATCACGATCTTTCTCACCGTACACTACCCCAACCATTTGCTCAATGAATTGCGGAACTCCCAACTCTATCGCGCCCTTGGTGTCCGTAGCAGGCAAAATGGTCTCCGCCAGCTCCTGTACCGTAATGGCTTGGGGCTCGGAGAAAAAACTTGGTACCCAAGAGGCCTTAGCCTCTGCGCTGCATCCCTGCATCACGCCCATGATGGTTGGCGCTGACAATGCACCGCCCATGAAGTATGCCGCTTGTTTGAGCGCTTGTCTTCTATTGATACTCATTGTCCGTTTCTTTTTATGGCTAGAGATTTCTTTTATTTAGCTCCTGCACCGCGTAGTCCGCAGCTCGAGCGGTGAGGGCCATGTAGGTCAGTGACGGATTTACGCAGGCCGCAGATGTCATGGCTGCACCATCCGTGACGAAAACGTTCTTCACTTCATGGACCTGGTTCCATTTGTTTAACACGGATGTCTTTGGATCTTTACCCATTCTCGCAGTGCCCATCTCATGTATTCCGAGGCCGGGTCCACCGATGCTGTCGTAGGGCTGCACATTCCTCAGTCCTGCAGCTTCCAGCATTTCGACCGCCTGCTCCTTCATGTCCTTTCTCATGTTCATTTCGTTCTCTTTGAACTCACAGTCAAAGGTGAAGGTCGGTAGGCCATGCTTATCAAGTTTGTCGGGATTGAGGCGAACGTGATTCTCGTGATAAGGTAGGGTTTCACCAAACGCCGTCATCCCCATCCTCCAGGGACCCGGAGTTGTTACCTCCTCTTTCAAATCCTCACCCACGCCCAACTCCGCAACGGATCTGCGCCAGTTCGTGCGACTCGCGCCGCCTTGATAACCGTAACCTCGCAAGTAATCCTTGCGCTCCTCGGTCACATTGCGGAACCTTGGAATATAAATGCCATTCGGCCGGCGTCCGTAGTAGTAGGTGTCTGCAAAGCCGTCATACTCACCGCTAGCTCCTACTCTGAAATGGTGGTCCATCAGATTGTGCCCCAACTCTCCAGACGCATTACCCATTCCGTCGGCGAAGTGCTCCTTTGAATTCATCAAAATCCATGTAGTCCCCAGTGCCGATGCGTTGAGGAAGACAATCTTTGAGAAGAACTCCATGATCTCACCTGACTCGGCATCCTGCACTCTTACTCCAGTAGCCTTTGACGTTTCCGGATCATATATGACCTCAGTCACAATGGAATTCGGCCTTAGGGTCATGTTACCGGTCGCCACAGCAGCCGGTAGCGTCGACGCCTGGGAGCTGAAGTAAGCCCCATAGGGACAGCCCCTTATACACATGTTACGATAGTTGCAACCCGCGCGACCCTTATGATTTTGGGAAAGGTTTGCCACCCGTCCAATGGTCATGATTCGGTCGTTGTACTTTGAGGCGATGGTGTCTTTGACGTGCGTCTCCAGGCAGTACATCTCCATAGGAGGCAAGAAATTGCCATCCGGAAGCTGCGAAAGACCCTCTTTTTGGCCGCTTATTCCCGCGAAGCCTTCCACATAGTCGTACCATGGTGCGATGTCATCGTAACGGATAGGCCAGTCTACAGCAACACCCTCCTTTGCATTCGCCTCAAAATCAAGGTCGGCAAATCGGTAGCTCTGGCGACCCCACAGCAGCGATCTCCCTCCCACGTGGTACCCACGAATCCAATCAAACCGTTTTTCTTCCGTGTAGGGGTGCTCCGAATCTTTTACCCACCAGTGTCTGGTGGATTCTCGGATGGTGTAGCCCGTTCGGCTCTGGACCCAATAGTGCTCCTTCAGTTCCTCATCAGCGATTCTATCTCCATTGGGTAACTCCCAGGGGGGCGTACTGTGTGTAGGGTAGTCCTTAATATGTTCCACCATACGACCTCTTTCGAGCACCAGGGTCTTCAGACCCTTTTCCGTTAGCTCCTTCGCAGCCCAACCTCCACTGATGCCAGTGCCTACCACAATTGCATCGTAGGTCTGTTGCTCCTTGGCTTTAATGTTCAAATTCATATTTCTTGCTTTGTTACAAATGCCGGGAAATCGCCGACCAAAATCACTTCAATGACGACACACCTGAGAGAAGAATCATCTGCGAAGCGCGTTTGTTCTAGACACCAATCGATCGTCTACCAGCACCCGTCAATACATTATTTTCCAGCACTGTAATCTAGAAAATTAGGCCCAAAGAAACATGGGTATCCTCGATCAAAAGTAGGTCAGACGTACCTGTCCCTCATCATTTCACGAGACATTGTCCCATGGCTTGTCGTCGTCGGGTGCTGATCAATGGCAATCAAGCCACCTCAAATGGCATCAACGATGGCGTTGAGAGCCGTACTCGGACGCATGGCCTTACCTGCCAAAGCATCGTCCGGTCGGTAATAGCCACCAATGTCTTCCGGCTTCCCTTGCGCATCGATCAATTCTTTGTCGATGGCTTCTGCTTTGGATTTAAGCACCTCACTTACCTGCTGAAACGCGACCTTCAACTCTTCGTCTTTTTCTTGGTTGGCCAGTGCCTCTGCCCAATACAAGGCGAGGTAAAAGTGGCTGCCACGGTTATCAATTTGGCCTAGCTTACGAGCGGGGGACTTACGATTGTCTAGTACTTTGCCCGTTGCTTCGTCCAGTGTTTCAGCGAGCAATTTGGCTTTTTCATTATTGAAGCGCTCCGCCAAATGCTCGAGAGAAACTGCTAATGCCAAGAACTCGCCCAACGAGTCCCAGCGTAAGTATCCTTCCTTTACAAACTGCTGTACGTGTTTAGGTGCAGATCCTCCTGCTCCCGTTTCAAAGAGACCGCCACCGTTCATCAGCGGTACGATGGACAACATCTTCGCACTTGTACCGAGCTCCAGGATGGGAAACAAATCGGTGAGATAGTCCCTGAGCACATTCCCCGTCACTGAGATCGCATCCTTTCCTTCTTTGATTCGCTGTAAGGAATATTTGGTGGCCTCTACAGGAGACTTGACAAGGACCTCGAGACCGCTCGTATCATGGGCCGGGAGATACTTCTCCACCTTCTTGATCAATTCAGCATCATGCGCTCTGCCCTTATCCAACCAAAAGACGGCCGGAGCACCGGTGGCCCGAGCGCGCGAGACCGCCAACTTGACCCAGTCCTGAATCGGAGCATCTTTTACTTGGCACATTCGGAAGATATCGTCCGGCTCGCCGGCTTGTTCCAGCAGGACGTTGCCTCCCGCATCCAACACCTTGATCGTGCCAGCAGCGGGCAGCTGGAAAGTCTTGTCGTGGCTTCCGTACTCCTCAGCCTTTTGCGCCATGAGCCCTACGTTAGGCACGCTTCCCATCGTACTCGGATCAAATGCGCCGTGAGCTTTGCAAAAGCTAATGACCTCCTGGTACACGCCGGAGTAGCTCCTATCAGGTATGACCGCCTTGGCATCTTGAGGGTTTCCGTCCCCATTCCACATCTGCCCCGAGGTCCGAATCATGGCGGGCATGGATGCATCGATGATGACATCAGAGGGTACATGCAAATTAGTGATCCCTCGATCAGAATTGACCATGGCAAGGTCAGGCCGATCTGCATACAGTGCTTCAATGTCAGCCTTGATGGCGGCCTCCTGGGCGTGGCCACCAATTTTTGCATAGACGTCACCCACACCATTGTTGGGATCTACACCGAGGTCTTCAAAAACCTGCTCGTACTTTTCGAAGATGGGCGCATAAAATACTTTCACACAAGCGCCAAAGATGATAGGATCCGAGACCTTCATCATCGTGGCCTTCATATGCAAAGAGAACAGTATCCCCTGGGCTTTAGCGTCCTCAATCTCTGCCTCGAGGAAGCTGGTCAGTTTGGTCATTGACATCAGAGAAGCGTCAATGACCTCACCTGCCTGCAGCGCGATCCCCTCTTTGAGCATGCGGGTCGAACCGTCCGTTCCGTGGAATTCAATCCTCGCAGTGGTCGGCGCGTCGAGGGTCGTTGATTTTTCACTTCCATAAAAGTCTCCGCCACTCATGCTTGCTACATGCGACTTCGATGCGGACGTCCATTCGCCCATCGAGTGGGGATGTTTTCTGGCGTACTCCTTGACGGCTTTTGGAGCTCGACGATCGGAATTCCCTTCTCTCAAAACCGGATTGACAGCACTTCCTTTCACCGCGTCATATCTCGATTTGATGTCTCGTTCTTGGTCCGTCGAAGGCTCCGCGGGATAATCGGGCAACGCATACCCCAACTCCTGCAATTCCTTGATGGAAGCCTCCAGTTGGGGAATGGATGCACTGATATTGGGCAGTTTGATGATGTTCGCTTCAGGGGTTTTGGCAAGCTCGCCTAGTTCCGCCAGGGCGTCGCTGATGCGTTGCTCTTCCTTCAAGTAATCTGGAAACTGCGAGAGGATACGCCCGGATAAGGAAATATCCCTCGTCTCGACCTGTACACCTGCCTTGCTTGCAAAGGCCTGTATAATGGGAAGCAAGGAGTAAGTGGCCAAAGCGGGTGCCTCATCTGTTTGCGTGTAGATGATTGTAGGTTGCTGTGTCATTATTGTTTATTCCAGATTTTTAATTACTCATTAACGTTTTTCTTCCGACCTGAACCGGACCATGGCTCTCAGTAGCTCTCCTCCTCACTCGGAAAAGCTTTGGACTTCACATCTCCGATGTAGCTGGTGACAGCGTCGTTGATCGTTTTATTCAAATCCGCATAGGCACGCAAAAAGCGTGGTTTGAAGTCTT